>NZ_JBQHWK010000003.1:0-124015 GCF_052064015.1 Collinsella sp. HCP3S3_D1 | reverse complement strand
GATCGCGGACAGGGTGTGCCACCACTGCCACCTGGTCAAGATAACCGGCAGGTCCTACAGGCTGAAGGACCTGCCGAGGGACGGTCCCGTCGAGCCGTGACCGGAATCGGTGAAAATACGTTAGCGCAACCGGTGAAACCGCCTTTGCGCGAACGGCGCGCCTGTTTAGCGAAACTGGTGAAAAATAGATTGACGCTAACAGCGGGCGTGGTGCCGCCGTAGACGAACCCCCGCTTTGCGAGGAAGGCGAGCAGCCGCTGCTTGGCGGTCGCCAGGCGCGCGGTCGCCCCGTCGTAGGCGCCGGCGAGGTCCCTGATGCCTTCGACCTCGGGGGAGGGGACCCATACGGGGGAGATGTCGTGGGCGAGTATCGCCTTGGCCATCCTGGCGGCGTCGTTCCTGTCGTTCTTGGAGGCCGAGTCGGCGGCCGACCTGGGGATCTTCGAGACCGCGGCGACGACGCACTCGACGCCGAGCCCGGCGAGCTCCCTTTGCGGGGCGAAGCCGAGGTAGCCGCTCTCGTAGGCCGCGAGCGACGGCCCGGGGAACCCATCCATCCACCCGGCGATCTCGCCCCAGGGGTTGCCGGGGAACCTCCTCGTCACGGCCTCGCCGGTGTCCGCGTCGAGGGCGCAGACGGTGGTCGACCTCAGGTGGACGTCCATCCCGAACGCGGTAGAATACTTTGGCATGGGAGCCTCCCAACCTCGTTGCGGCGCGGCTGCGCCTATGGCACTTCAACATCATTGTCGCAGCCCCGACCCGCGGTCACGAGCGGGGGCTCCTATCTTTTTAGTGCCCTCGGATTGGGTCATAGTGTCTGTCGAGCCCCGCCGCGCGCAGGGCCTCCTTCGCAATCTGCCGTATGCTGCGCGTGGACAGCGGCTTCCCATATGTTTTGTTGGAGAGGCTGGCGAACAGCGGCGAGTCCTCCCCGACGACCTCGCGCCCCTCGCACCTGCGCGCTGCCAGGTAGTCGTAAATGGGTCCTAGAGTCGCATCGGTCAGCACCACGAGCGCGTCCTTCTCGACCCTGCCCTTGCCCTGGACGAGCAGAATCGTCTGATCGCCCCTGTTGCGCAAATCACCCAGACGGCCTCGCGTGACCTCCACCGAGCGTAAGCCGACTCTGATGAGCAGGTTCACCAGCGCGAAGTCGCGCTTGGCCTGCAGCGTGTCGCCCTTCAGCACCTGGAGCACACGCTTGGCCTGCGCCGGCGTCAGCGCGTCCTTGCGGTGGATGTTGCCCACTAGCTTGACCGTCTTTATGTCCGCGGCCACGTTCGGGTAGGCTCTCACGGACTCGAGCCATTTGAACAGGCTCTTGACCGCGGTGAGGTAGGTGCTCGCCGTCGAGGGCCGCACCCTCGCCAGCATGTCCTGCTTGTAGGCGAGGATGTCTCCCCTGGCGAGGTCTGTGATCCCTCGCTCCTCCTTCCACGCGAAGAAGCCCCTCAGGGTCCTGCGGTAGGTCTCCTTCGTGGTCTCGGCCAGCTCGGCCTCGACTAAAAAGCGCTCGAGCAGCATCTCGACGTCTGCGCTCAGGGCCACGGGACTCGAGGGCTGCTGCGTCGCTGTTATGAGTTGGTTCTGTGTTTCGTTTCCGTTCCCGGGTATGTTCTGCACATCGTGCACCACCTTCTTAATTATCTTCAATAAAGATAACACGGGAGGGGGCTGCAGTGCCAACCGCCGCCTTCGGCCATGCTCTGGCGGGTTGCGGGAAGGGCAGGCGTTTCTGTGTGATGCTTTCCAGCATCAGGCGCCAGCTAGAGGGAGCAGTGCCACGCAGTCTCTCCGCTCTCAGCACCAATCAGCACTTGGGTGAAGCGACGAGCCAAGGGAAATCACCATGCTATAATCCTAGATATCAATCATCCAGCGGGGCCTTTGGCAAGCGCCGCTTCGAGTTAGGTCAGGTTAGATGAAGAACTAGCGATGCCCGTTTCGGGTACCCCATACGACCATTCTGTACATCCGGTCGCGCTTCAGGGTGCCGCATCGCTTCAGTGCCTTCTCGTTCCGAATCCATACATCGCGTGCCTGGCCCCTGCGCGACCTCCTCTCAAAGGAGCTCGCCATGCAACTGAATCTCACTCACATCAGCTATACCTACCCCGGTACGGCATCGCCAGCCATCGAAGACGTCAGCGCCACGTTCCCGACGGGATGGACGGGCATCATCGGCGACAACGGATGCGGGAAGAGCACGCTCGCCCGTATCGCCGCCCGCGTTATTACACCCGATTCCGGGACGGTGAGCCCGAATCTGTTCGCGTCGTATTGCGAGCAAGACTCGACCCAAGAGCCAGACAAGCTCTTTGATCTCGCATCGGATTGGGGCAAGGAGGCGCAACGGGCAAGGGCGCTGCTCCGCATCGAAGACGACTGGTTCTGGCGCTACGACACGCTCTCGGGCGGTCAGCAGAAGCGGATCCAGATCGCATGCGCCCTCTATGCACAACCGGATGTCCTCATCATGGACGAGCCGACCAACGACCTCGATGCCGCCACGCGCGACATCGTGAAGGAGGCGCTGGCTTCGTTCGGCGGCATCGGCATCCTCATCTCGCACGATAGGGATCTGCTCGACGGCCTTGTGGGCCAGAGCCTCATGTGCGAGGGCGCGCGTTGGACCATGCGCCCCGGCGGGTACTCGAAGGCAAGCGACCAGGCGGCGAGCGAACGCGCCTCTGCGATGAGGGATCGCGAGCAAGCCTCTCGTGAAGCTAAGCGCCTGAAGGCAGAAGCCCAGCGCAGGAGCGAAGAGGCGGCACGTCAGAAGGGCAAGCGAAGCAAGCGCGGCTTGAGCAAAAAAGACAGCGACGCTCGGGAGAAGATCGGACGCGCCATAGTCTCTGGAAAGGACGGCGTTGCAGGGAAGCTCTCGTCCAAAATGAGCGGGCGGCTCGCAAAGGCCGAGGCAGAGCTTTCTGAGAAAACCGTCTCGAAAAGATACGACCATCGTATCGGCGAGTTCGGCGTCGCTGCGCGCTCAAGTTGCGTGGCGCACTTGGAGGCATCGCGACTGTCTGCTGGCGAGTTCTCGATAGATGTGCCGGAGCTCTGGATCTCGCCAACGGATCACGTGGTGTTGACCGGTGCGAACGGAACGGGAAAGAGCCTGGTGGTACGAAGCGTCATCGAATCTGTTCCTGATAATGTCAAAGTTGCGTACGTTCCCCAGGACGTCGGGCCAGAGGAACGCGAGCGAGCACTGAGGCATCTCCGAGACCAGGACCAGGAGACGAAAGGTCGCATCCTCTCCATCGTGGCGCGGTTGAACTCCGACCCTGACAAACTGCTCGATGGCGACGATTTGAGTCCTGGCGAACTCCGCAAACTCATGCTTGCTGAACAGCTTGTTACGAATCCCAACCTCCTCGTACTCGACGAGCCGACGAATCATCTTGATGTGGGTTCTATTGAGGCGCTGCAGGAGATGCTGAGCGGTTTCTCTGGCGCGTTACTGTTGGTTACGCATGATAGACAGCTGTCGGAGGCAGTCACGCAGATTGGCTGGGAAACTATTCAAGGTGAGAGCCTGATGAGATTGCTGGTCGTCTAAACAATGGGTTTTATAAAAGAGCCTTGTCGGGTGGATTTGCAGCTTCAGTTTGCAATTATTGTTTAACTCCGCGTGGGTAGTCGCAAGCGGCTTGCTCGTGACGACAGCGACTATTGCCAAAGGGTGGACGCAAGCGGTTTGCTCGTGATGACAGCGACTATTGTTATCCTGTGGTTGCAAGTGGCTTAAAGGTGATGACAGAGTCGTGGAGTTCGACACCAAGATGAAAGTCCCATCAAAGTCACCGTCAAATATCTAGCACGGACAAACAAATAAGGACTCATAGAAACCCTTGGTCGGTGTGCTAACATGATTACAGTGAGTAAATAAGTCTTCAATAACACTAAGCCATTACATAATAAAACGTGGGTACCATACCGAATGGTTGATGTTCGGGCGGGTGTTTGACGCATGGCGTCGACCCCGCCCGTTTCTATTTTCGATAGGAGTATCCCATGATTAAGAATGAGAACGTCGAGGGCGAGCCGGCCTACGACGAGACGTACCGACGCGGCCCCGTGGTTATGCGCGGCCCTATGATTCCTAAGGACAACACCTACGCCAACCTGCTGGCGCCCGAGGACTCGACTGACTGGTTGCACGCCGACCCGTGGCGTGTGCTGCGCATTCAGGCCGAGTTTGTCGATGGCTTCGGCGCGCTTGCCGAGCTCGGGCCCGCGGTGACCATCTTCGGCAGTGCCCGCACGCCCAAGACCGATCCGCTCTACAAGGCGGCGCGCACGGTCGGCCGCAAGATCGCGCAGCGCGGCGTGGCGGTTATCACCGGCGGTGGTCCTGGCATTATGGAGGCGGCCAACAGGGGAGCGGCGAGCGCCAACGGCAAGTCGGTCGGCTTGGGTATTGAGCTTCCGCACGAGCATGGGCTCAACAAATACGTGAACCTCGGCATGGACTTCCGTTACTTCTTTGTGCGCAAGACCATGTTTGTCAAATACAGCTCGGGCGCCATCGTGTTTCCCGGTGGTTTTGGTACGCTCGACGAGATGTTTGAGGTGCTCACGCTGGTGCAGACGCACAAGGTCAAGCGCATGCCGCTTGTTTTGGTGGGCAGCGAATACTGGCAGGGCCTGTTTGACTGGCTCAACGGCCCGGTGATGGATGCCGGCATGATCAGCCCACTCGATCCAGACCTCGTCCACATCACCGATGACCTCAACGAGGCCGTCGACATCGCCCTGAGCGGGCTGATGTAGGGTAGGTAAAATGGGACGGGGCTAAAAAGACTGGTCTGAAACGTTTGATATCAGTCTTTTTGGCCCCGTCCCAAATGAACTGCTTTCAAGTTGCGGTGGAATAGGGATTGATTGGCGACGATGCACTTGGCGCCACGACCCTTTTTGATCGCCTTGATCTCGCCCGATTTCCACTCCGGCGAAACGGTCAGGCGAATATTGAGCATCTGCGTGAGCTGGCCTGCACCTGGTCGAGCGGCTCTTCGCCTTCGATAATCACATGAAGCGGAATCACGTAAATGCCGAGCTCTTGGGCGCGGGCGGGGGGATGTCCGACGTGGAGTCGGTTATGATGGCAAAAGACATAATTGCACCTTTCGTTGGGGCGCTTGCGCGCCGCCTTCTGAGAGCAAAGTGCGAAAGTATAGTAGAGTCGTTCCACATTACTAGGTTCAATTGTTGAATAGTCAACAGTTTGAAGTGTCGGTGTGGAAATCGTCAACTGGGGGAAGAGGGATGTCGATGGAGGCTCTGGAGATATGCAAGCGGTCGGTCGTGCTGTTTGATTTTGACGGCACGGTGGCCGATACGGGCCGGGCGGTGATGACCTCGACGCGTAAAACGCTGGCTGCGCGCGGGTTTTCTGAGGCGCAGATGGGTGACCTGCGCCGCATGATCGGGCCTCCGTTGTGGAAGAGCTTCCACGACTTTTACGGCTTCTCGCGCGAGGAGTCGCTTGTGGTGGCCGACGAGTACCGTGCCTTTTTTGATGAGCTGGGACCGGAAGAGTACCCCGTGTTCGATGGAATTCCCGAACTGCTCGATGGCCTGGCCGCCCAGGGGCATCACTTGGCCGTAGCGACGTCGCGCATGGAGGCAAAGTGCATCGACATGGTGGGCGATCTGGGGCTTTCGCAGTTTGAGGCGGTGGTCGGTATGAATCCGCCGCAGGGGCGCGAGACCAAGGCCGATTCGGTTCGCGATGCCCTGGCGGCGCTCGGCGCGACGGCGGACGATGCCGTGATGATCGGCGATCGCTTTAACGATGTGGAGGGCGCGCACGCAAGGGGCGTGCCGTGCATTGGCATCTACTCGGGCGCGGCGGTGCCGGGCGAGCACGAGGCGGCGGGTGCCGATGCAGTGGTGCACTCGGTGGCCGAGCTTGCTAAACTTTTTGCCATCTAATGACGTTATGCGAGGGGCGGGTGTGACCGTCGCTCATTGGTAAGGAGGTCGTCCATGAATCAGGTGGAACAGAGCGTTACCGAGTATGTCGACGAGATCTGGGAAGATGTCGTTGCCGATATCGAGCAGCTGGTGAGCTATCCGTCCGTGGCCGTTGCTGCCCATGCGGAGCCCGGTGCGCCGTTTGGCCGCCCGGTCCGTGATGCGCTCGATTGTGCGCTCGGCATTGCGCAAAAGCTCGGCTACCAGACGAGCGACGACGAGGGCTATGTGGGCATCGCCGACATTCCCGGCCGCGGCGATAAGCAGCTTGCGACCATCTGCCATGTGGATGTGGTGCCCGCCGGTCCCGGTTGGAACACCGATCCGTTTGCGATGGAGCGCCGCGAGGGCTGGCTGCTCGGTCGTGGCGTGATCGACGACAAGGGCCCGGCCGTGTTGTCGCTCTACGCCGGTGCCTACCTGATCAAGCACGGCATTGTGCCGCGCTATACCTTCCGCGCGCTGCTGGGCTGCGATGAGGAAGTGGGCATGTCCGACGTTCACCATTATCTGGAGAACCATGCAGACCCCGACTTTTTGTTTACGCCCGATGCCGAGTTCCCGGTCTGCAATGCCGAGAAGGGCCAGTTTGGGGCGACGTTTGTGAGCTCCAAGATCGACGGCGGGCGCATCGTATCGTGGAGCGGTGCCGAGGCGAGCAACGCCATTCCGTCGCAGTCTATCTGCGAGCTCGCGATTGCCGCCGATGAGCTGCCGGCGCCCGTTGAGAACGCCGACCGCCTGGAGATCACGGCGCTCGATAACGGGCATGCGCAGATTTTCGCCCACGGTATTGGCGGCCACGCTTCGATGCCCGAGGGAACGATCAATGCCGTCGGCCTCATCGTGGCGTATCTGCGCGAGGCCGAGGACGCGTTTGGTGCACGCGACGAGCGCCTGCTGACGCCCGCCGAGCACGAGTTTGTCAAGTTTCTGACCTTTGTACATGCGGATGCCTATGGTCACGGCCTGGGTATCGACGCGACGAGCCCGGCGTTTGGCCCGCTCACGTGCAACCCCGGTGTTATCCGTGTGATGGATGGCCATATTGAGCAGGTCATCGACGTACGTTTCCCCGACAGCACAAGCGCCGATACCATCTGCGAGCAGCTCGAGCCGCTCGTGGGCCGCTTTGGCGTGACGTGCCGTGTGGGTCGTGCAAAGGTGCCGTTCTCGGTGTCCGCCGACGATCCGGCCGTGAAGGCGCTTATTGATACCTATAACGAGTTTACGGGCAAGCATGCCGAGCCCTTTGCCATGGGCGGCGGCACGTACGCACGCAACTTTGCCCGCGCCGTGTCGTTTGGCCCCGAGGAAACCGGCCTGGAGCTGCCCGCATGGGGCGGCCAGATGCACGGCCCCAACGAGTGCGCCAACGAGGAACAGCTCAAGCAGGCGCTCAAGATCTATATTGTTGCGATCCTCCGTTTGAATGAATTAGAGCTTTAAGGTTACGCGGTTTCCTAATCTAAGTTGCGATGGAATAGTTCCTAGAATGGGCCATTTGATGGCCAAGCAGGAACTATTTCACCGCAACTTTGTTTTTATTGGTGTAAAATGCGGGCCATGCTTGGGGGCGGGTTTGTTATTCGTCTGTAAAGCCGAGTCGCGCTTGCGGTAAGGGTTTATCAAATGCCCGTAAGAAACCGCAGTTGGCGCGGGCGCCGCCCGATCGAGGCAGTATCTTTCCAAACAGCAAAGCGGGCAGGGTGCCCGCGAGTCGCATGTATGAAAGGAAGATTATGCTCGATCAGGCTTATTCTCGTCGTCAGTTCCTCGGCCTCGCTGGTGGTCTTGCCAGCTTCGTGGGCCTCGGCCTCGTTGGTTGCGGCGGCGCAGGCGCTTCCAACGCCGCCGACAAGGGCAGCGCCGCTGCCGAGTTCGTCTCCGGCGAGGTGACCTACGACGGCGCCTCCTCGTTCCAGGCTCTCGTCGAGGCCGCTGCCGAGAAGTTCATGGACGCCAACCCGGACGTCTCCGTCTCTGGCTCGGGCAACGGTTCGGGCAAGGGCCTGACCGCCGTTGCCGCCGGTACCGTTACCATCGGTAACTCCGACGTCTTCGCCGAGACCAAGCTCGAGGCCGACCAGGTCAAGAACCTCGTCGACCACGAGGTCGCCGTCGTGGGCATGGGTCCCGTCGTCTCCAAGAACGTGAAGGTCGACGACTTGTCCCTCGAGCAGCTCAAGGGCATCTTCTCCGGCCAGATCACCAACTGGAAGGAGGTCGGCGGCGACGACGCCACCATCGTCGTTCTCAACCGCAAGGCCGGCTCCGGCACCCGCGCCACCTTCGAGGCCGCCGTCTTTGGTGACGAGGCCGTCGACTTTAAGGGCGACGCCGAGCTCGACAAGTCCGGCGACGTCCAGACTCAGATGGCCAGCACCGACAACGCCATCTCCTACCTCGACTTCTCGCACTTCGACGACTCCAAGTTCAACGCCATCAAGGTCGAGGGCGTGGAGCCCAAGAGCGCAAACGTCACCGACGACTCCTTTAAGATCTGGGCGACCGAGCACATGTACTGCGCAAAGGACGCCGACGATGCCACCAAGGCCTTCTTGGAGTTCATGCTTTCCGACGACGTCCAGGGCAAACTCGTCGAGGAACAGGGCTTTATCCCTGTCTCTGCCATGAAGGTCGTCAAGGACGCCAGTGGCAAGGTCTCCGCTAAATAAGTAATCGCCCCGGAAAGGTTTGCAATGGCAAAACAGCTGCCAAAGCGCGACCTTGAGAACGTGGGCCTGGGCGTCACGGGCGCGTGCGTAGCGCTCGTGACGCTTGTCGTTGCCGCGCTCATCTTTATGGTCGCCCAAAAGGGCCTCTCGGCTTTTCTCAAGGACGGCGTTTCGGTCGTCGAGTTCTTTACCGGCACCAAGTGGGACCTGGCCAACACGGCCAAAAACGGCCTGCCCTATACCGGCGCCCTGCCCCTGATCGTCACCTCGTTTGCGGTCATGGTGCTCTCCACGCTTATCGCGCTGCCCATCGCCATCGGCTCTGCCATCTTTGCGGTCGAGATTAGCCCTAAGTTTGGCTCCAAGGTGTTTCAGCCGCTTATTGAGCTTTTGACCGGCATTCCCTCGGTCGTCTTTGGCCTGGTCGGCTTTCACGTGGTCGTCGGTCTTATGAAGAGCGTTTTCCACGTGAGCACGGGCCTGGGCATCTTGCCCGGCGCCATTGTGCTGGCCGTCATGATCTTGCCGACGATGACCACCCTTTCGGTCGATGGCCTGCGTGCCGTGCCCGATAGCTACCGTCAGGGTTCGCTCGCGCTGGGCTACACCCGCTGGCAGACCATCTGGCACGTGGTGCTCAAATCCGCCATGCCGTCGCTCATGACCGCGGTCATCCTCGGCATGACCCGCGCCTTTGGCGAGACGCTCGCCGTGCGCATGGTTATCGGCGGTATCGAGGCCATGCCGACGTCGCTGCTGTCGCCGGCCTCCACCATCACCACCACGCTCACCACGTCTATGGCGGTCTATGCCGAGGGCTCGGCCCAAGACGACGTCCTGTGGGCGCTCGGTCTGCTGCTGATGGGCATGAGCCTCATCTTTATCCTGATCATCCACCTTATCGGCCGCAAGGGGGCGAAGGCTCGTGGCTAGCACGCGCATTCATATCGACGAGGCGAGACTCAGGCGCGTCCAAAAGCAGGACCGTATCGCCACGGGCGTGCTGACGGCAATCGTCGCCATCGTCATGCTCATCGTCGTCTCCATGGTGGCCTATATTCTGTTCGAGGGCATCTCGACGCTGTTCCAGCCGGGATTTCTCACGCAGCCCGCGCGCGCCAACGGAACCCAGGGCGGCGTGCTCTATCAGCTGTTCGACTCGTTCTATCTGCTGCTGATCACCCTAGGTATCTCGGTGCCCATCAGCTTGGGCGGCGCGGTTTTCCTGGTTGAGTACGCGCCGGACGGACCCATCCGCGACATCGCCTCCACCGCCATCGAGACGCTGTCCTCGCTGCCTTCCATCGTCGTCGGCATGTTCGGCTTTCTGGTGTTCTCGGTGCAGCTGGGCTGGAAGTACTCCATCATCTCCGGCGCCGTCGCGCTCACCATGTTCAACATCCCCATCCTGGTGCGCGTGATCCAGCAGGCGCTCGAGGACGTGCCGCAGGCCCAGCGCGATGCGTGCCTGGCCATGGGCCTCACCCGTTGGGAGGCCACGCTGCACATCCTGATCCCCGAGGCCATGCCCGCCATCGTGACCGGTATCGTGCTTTCGGCCGGCCGCGTGTTTGGCGAGGCCGCGGCGCTGCTCTTTACCTCGGGCATGAGCTCGCCGGTGCGTCTGAACTTCTTGAGCTTTAACCTGTCGAGTCCCACTTGCGCCTGGAACGTGTTCCGCCCCGGTGAGTCGCTCGCCGTGCACATCTATAAGATCTACGGCGAGGGCAGCCCCGAGGCACAGCAGATTGTTTGGGGCACCGCGGCACTGCTGATGATCTGCGTGCTGCTGTTTAACGTAGTCGCCCGTATCGTGGGCAAGCAACTGGCAAGGAGGATGACGGCCGAATGAGCGAGATAAATGCAACGCCCGCAACCGAGGCGGCCGCGTCCGAGACCCAGGACTTTTTGTCGAGCGTGGGGGAGAGCGAGAAGCGCGTGCGCGTAAGCGGCAAAGCCGTGAGCGACGAGGTCGTGCTTTCCACCAAGGATGTCAACGTGTACTATGGCGACCACCATGCGCTGCACGATACGTCGCTCGACTTTCACAAGGGCGAGATCACGGCGCTCATCGGGCCTTCGGGCTGCGGTAAGTCGACCTTTTTGCGCAGCCTCAACCTTATGAATCGCGAGATTCGCGGCTGCCGTGTGGAGGGCGAGATCAACTACCGCGGGCGCAACGTGAACACCAAGACCGAGAACACCTACGAGCTGCGTCGCTCCATTGGCATGGTGTTTCAGCAGCCCAACCCTTTCCGCAAGTCCATTCGCGACAACATCACGTTTGCGCCCAAACGCCACGGCATTACTGACCGCGACGAGCTCGATCGCATGGTCGAGGAAAGCCTGCGCGGCGCGGCGCTGTGGGACGAGGTCAAGGACAAGCTCGACAAGAGCGCCTACGCGCTTTCGGGCGGCCAGCAGCAACGCCTGTGCATTGCGCGCACGCTGGCGCTCAATCCCGATGTGATTCTGTTTGACGAGCCCTGCTCGGCGCTCGACCCTATCTCGACGCTGGCAATCGAGGACCTGATGTCATCGATTGTTGCCGATCGCGCCATCGTCATCGTGACGCACAACATGGAGCAGGCGTCGCGCGTGTCCAACCGCACGGCGTTTTTCTACATGGGCGATATGGTCGAGTACGACGAGACCGACGAGATTTTCCAACGGCCCAAGGATAAGCGGCTGAATGATTACCTCACCGGCATGTTCTCCTAGTCCGGGACATGCTTGAGGCCCGCGGCGGCCATGCTTGCCGCGGGACTGATTGGAGAGGCGGGTCATCTCTTGCGGGAGATGGCCCGCCTTTTTGCTCTGCGACCGAAACGACCACCACAAAGGGGACAGGCACCTTCGTGGTGGTTTGGGGTGGGGCTCGCTGCTATCATGGACAACGTTGAATTTCTACGAAGGAGCAGGGCATATGGCGATTCTTTTGGGATGCGATTCCGTCAGCCTAGAGTTTCCCACCAAGCATATTTTCGAGAGCGTGACGCTCGGCGTGGACGAGGGCGACCGTATTGGTATCGTCGGTAAAAACGGCGATGGCAAGTCGACGCTGCTGAGTGTGCTCGCCGGCACACTGGAGCCCGACGACGGCCGCGTGACGCATCGACGCGACACGACGATTGGTTTGCTCGGCCAAAAGGACAACCTGGTCGATACCGACACCGTGCATCATGCCGTCGTCGGCGACACGCCCGAGTACGAATGGGCGTCGAGCCCGCGTACGCGCCAGATCCTGGCCGGCCTTATTAGCGATGTGCCCTGGGAGGGCACGGTGGGCGAGCTTTCGGGCGGTCAGCGCCGCCGCGTGGACCTCGCGCGCCTGCTGATCGGCGACTACGATGTGCTCATGCTCGACGAGCCCACCAACCACCTGGACATGCGCACCATCAACTGGCTCGCGCGCCACTTAAAGGCCCGCTGGCAGCGCGGCCAGGGCGCCATGCTCGTGGTCACGCACGATCGTTGGTTCTTGGACGAGGTCTGCACCAGCATGTGGGAGGTCCACGACGGCCAGGTCGACCCCTTCGAGGGCGGCTACTCCGCATATATCCTTCAGCGCGTAGAGCGCGACCGCATGGCCGCCGTTACCGAGGAGCGCCGTCGCAACATGGCGCGTAAGGAGCTCGCATGGCTGAGCCGCGGCGCACAGGCGCGCTCCACCAAGCCCAAGTTTCGTGTGGAGGCCGCTCGCGAGCTCATCGCCGACGTACCGCCCGTGCGCGACGAGCTGGAGCTCAAGCGCCTGGCGGTGAGTCGCCTGGGCAAGCAGGTTATCGACGTGGTCGACGTGGACGCCGGCTATGCCGATACCGACGGCGCGCCCAAGCAAGTGCTCTCCGACGTGACCTGGCTCATTGGTGCGGGCGACCGCTATGGTCTTTTGGGCGAGAACGGCGCCGGCAAGTCCACACTGCTCGATGTGATTCAGGGCAAGATCGCGCCCCTGCGCGGCCGCGTGAAGATTGGCCAGACGGTGCGCTTTGGCGTGCTGTCGCAGCAGCTCGAGGAGCTCGAGCCCTACATGGGCGACACGATCCGCGAGGTGCTCAGCAACTACAAGAAGTACTACGTTATCGATGGCAAGGAGACCTCGCCCGAGAAGCTCTGCGAGCGTCTGGGCTTTACGACGCAGCAGCTCTGGAGTCGTATCGGCGATCTTTCGGGCGGACAGCGCCGTCGCCTGTCGCTGCTGCTGACGATCCTGGACGAGCCCAATGTGCTCATCCTGGACGAGCCCGGCAACGACCTGGATACCGACATGCTGGCGATTGTCGAGGACCTGCTCGATGGTTGGCCCGGCACGTTGATTCTGGTAACGCATGACCGCTTTTTGATGGAGCGCGTGACCGACCAGCAGTGGGCGCTGCTCGACGGCCACCTGACGCACATGCCCGGCGGCGTCGACCAGTACCTGCGCCTGTGCAATGCCACCGCCGAGGGCGAGCCCGTGGGTGCGCCGAGCGCCAAGACCGGCACGTTCGACACCGGTGCCGCGGCAGCTGCGGCCGAAAAGCCCAAGGCGAGCGGTCAGCCCAATGGCCTTTCCAATGCCGAGCGCCAGAAGCTCCGCCGCGAGGTGAGCTCGCTCGAGCGCAAGATGGAGACGCAGCGCGCTCGCGTGGAGGAGGTCGAGGCCGCGATGGCTCAGGTCGACCCCACCAACTACACGGCGCTGGGCGAGCAGCAGGCAAAGATCGACGAGGCTCACGCCGCTATGGACGAGCTGGAGATGGCGTGGCTCGAGGCGAGCGAGAAGCTCGAGGGCGAGGAGTAGACGAGGATGATCAAAGCCGCATTTTTCGATATCGACGGCACGCTACTGAGCTTTAAGACGCACCGGATTCCGGCGTCGGCGCAGCAAGTGCTCGACAGCTTTCACGAGCAGGGGATCGCGTGCGTGATCGCCACAGGCCGTCCGACCTACCAGATGCCGGATTGGCTGTTCGATCTTGGTTGGGATGCGTACATTACGCTTTCGGGCCAGCACTGTTTTGATGCCGAGGGCGTCTACCGTAGCTGCCCGATTGACCCGGAGGACGTTGCGGTGATTGTGGACCAGGTGGCCGAGGGGCGCTACGACTCGCTGTGCATGCAGGGCGAGAACTCGTTTGTGAACCGCCTGTCCGAGCGCGTGGTGACGGCCGGTAACAACGCGGGAATCGTCTACCACGAGGAGCCGTTTGAGCACGCCTTCGATGCGCCGGTTTACCAGTTTTGCGCCTTTGTGGATCCTGCCGACGAGCATATCGTGACCGACGCCGTGTCGCATTCGCTCACCACGCGCTGGTGCGACCTGTTCTGCGACATTATTCCGGCCAACGGCGGCAAGGACCTGGGTGTGGCGGCGACGCTGGAGCGCCTGGGCATCGACGCGAGCGAGGCGATCGCCTTTGGCGATGGCGAGAACGACCTGTCGATGTTTGCCGCCGTGGGCACGAGCGTGGCCATGGGCAACGCGCAAGACACGGTAAAGGCTGCGGCGAGCTACGTGACGACTGCCGTGGACGACGACGGAATTTACAACGCCGCAAAGCACTTTGGGCTGCTATAGCTGCGGCTCGGCACTTGGGGACGTTCCTTTTCTGCCGGCAGTTGGGGACGCCCCTTGCGCGTTGTGTGCCGCGTCGCCCGGCCGGACAGCCACGCATGCTACAGGTTCTTGACACCCATCGCGCGCATGGCGTTCAGGATGGCGATGATCGCCACGCCCACGTCGCCAAAGACGGCGAGCCACATGTTGGCGATGCCAAGCGCCGCGAGCACCAGAATCAGCAACTTAATGCCCAGTGCAAAGATGATGTTCTGCCGAACAATCGTCATGGTCTTGCGAGCCACGCGGATTGCACGGGAAATGTTGGACGGCTTGTCGTCCATCAGCACAACGTCCGCTGCCTCGATTGCGGCGTCGGAGCCCATGGCGCCCATGGCAATGCCCACATCGGCACGGGTGAGCACGGGCGCATCGTTGATACCGTCGCCCACAAAGGCGAGCTTGCCCTTGCCCGATTCGGTCGCCAGCAATGCCTCGACGCGCTCGACCTTGTCACCTGGCAGAAGCTGCGCGTGGAACTCATCGACTCCCAGCTGATTGGCCACGGCGGCGGCCACTTCCTCGCGGTCTCCCGTGAGCATGACGGTGCGCTTGACGCCGGCGGCGTGCAGCTCGCGAATCGTTTGCTCGGCATCGGCCTTGACGGTGTCGGCAATTACGATGTGACCGGCATAGACGTCATCGACCAGCACATGGAGGATAGTGCCGACGACCTCGCAATCGGGCGCTTCGATGCCGACCGCGGCGAGCATCTTGGCGTTGCCGACGACGACGTGCTTGCCGTCGATGTTCGCCGTCACGCCATGGCCCGCGTCGTTGGTGGAGTCGCATACACGCTTGGGGTCGAGTTGGCCCTGGAAGGCGGCGCGCACCGACTGCGCGATGGGGTGGTCGGAGAACGACTCGGCGAGGGCTGCGACTTCAAGCAGCGATTGCTCGGTATAGCCGCCCTCGGGGTGCACCGCGACGACCGAGAACGTGCCGTTGGTGAGCGTGCCGGTTTTGTCGAAGACGACGGTATCCACATCGGCGAGCGCCTCGAGGTAGTTGGAGCCCTTGATGAGAACTCCCAGCTTGGACGCGCCGCCGATGCCGCCAAAGAAGCTCAGTGGCACGCTAATTACGAGTGCGCACGGACAGCTGACGACGAGGAAGGTCAGGCCGCGTAGGATCCAATCGGACCAAGCACCGGTCACCAGGCCGCCGCCGAGCGCGAGCACCGCTGCCGCGCCGGTGACGGCGGGCGTGTAGACGCGGGCGAACCGTGTGATGAAGTTTTCGGTGCGCGCTTTCTTCTCGCTGGCGTTTTCCACGAGCTCCAGGACGCGCGCGACGGTGGACTCGCCAAAGGGTTTGGTGGTGCGTACGCGGATAAGACCCGTCATGTTGATGCAGCCGCTGATGATATCGTCGCCGGTCTTGGCGGTACGGGGGACCGACTCGCCGGTGAGGGCGGCGGTGTCGAGCTGGGTTACGCCCTCGACGATAACGCCGTCGATGGGCACGCGCTCGCCGGGCTTGATGACAATGACGGTGCCGACGGCGATGTCATCGGGAAAGACCTGCTCGAGCGTGCCGTCAGCCTGCTCAACGTTGGCGTAATCGGGCGCGATGTCCATCATGGCGCTGATCGATTTGCGGCTCTTGCCCACGGCGTATGTCTGGAACAGCTCGCCGACCTGGTAGAACAGCATAACGGCGGCGCCTTCGGCCATGTGCGGGTCGGTATCGGGGAAGAGCACCGTGGCAAACGCGCCGATGGTCGCGACGGCCATGAGGAAACTCTCGTCGAACGCCTTGCCGCGGCGGATGTTGCTGAATGCCTTTTGGAGCACGTCGTAGCCGGCAATCAAAAACGGCACGAGGAACAGCACAAAGCTGGCGTAGATGTTGCCGGGCTCTCCAAATGCGATAGTGAGGGCGCCGAGCTCATCGAGGGCGTACACCACGACAAAAATACCCAGCGCTACCAGGATGCGGTTGCGTTTATGCTCGAGTGACTCTTTTTTCTTGCGCTTCTTCTTTTTCTTCTTGGGGTCGGCGGTGGCCATGACTCGTATCCTCCCATTTGAATGTATGAACACTCGCTCATGTAATTTCGCGAGCAAAGGCCGCGGCAAGCGCGGCCTTGCGTATCAGCGTATGCGCAGGCTAGAGAATGATCTCGCAGTCCGGCTCGGCGTCGGCGGTGAACTCCACGACGCGATCGAGGACCTCGTCGAACTCAGCGTCGTCGGCTTCGAGCGTCAGCTTCTGAGTCATAAAGTTGACCGAAACGGATTTGACGCCCTCGAGCTTGGCGAGTTCGTCCTGAAGCTCACGCGCGCAGTTGGCGCAGTCGATCTCGTCGAGCTTGAACTGCTTTTTCATGATGGGTTCCTTTCCCTGTATTTGCGGCTTGGGTGCAGGCCGCGCTGGTACCGTGGTTGGTCGCTATTCGCAGATGTGGCTCATGCCTTGGTTGAGCATGGTGTAGACATGATCGTCGGCGAGCGAGTAGAGGATGTTGCGCCCGTCGCGCCGGAATTTAACCAGGTGCGACTGTTTGAGCGTGCGCAGCTGGTGCGACACCGCGGACTGCGAAGTCGCAGTCGCTTCGGCGATGTCTGCCACGCAGAGCTCGCGGCCCATGAGAGCGTAGAGGATCTTGATACGCGTGGTGTCGCTGAAAACCTTGAACAAGTCGGCAAGGTCGTACAGCAGCTCCTCGTCGGGAAGGTCCTCGGGCGAGCAAGTGGTGGGGATGTCGGGCACGATGGCGGTGTCGATGTCGGTCCTTATTTCATCGGCGTGTTCGCTCATTGCAATATCCTTTCATATGAACATGTGCTCATATAACTTACTTCCGAGTATATGAGCGCATGTTCATATGTCAATATAATTTGCGAAATTTTTTGCTGTCGATTGGCCCCAGAGGCGGCTAAGGGCATTGGTTGGTGCTGATAAGGCCGCCGATGCCAACGTGGGTATCCTAGCGACGTGCAAAAACGGGAGTTTTCAGCATCGACGAGGGGTTATTTATTGCATGATACGGCGTCGTTTGCCGCCACAGGGCTTTACTGGAGTGCAAATGGCAATAGATATTCCTCAGCTGTTGCCTAACTTACATCGAAAACAGCGGCTTCGGTGCAAAATGGGGCAATTCGGCCGCCCTCGGATACTCGGCTCTGCTGAAAACTCCCGTTTTTGCACGTCGCCGGGATACCCACCTTGTCAGTCCGCCTCTGTTCTGGCCCCGTACACCCTGCCTTCGGGTGTGGAGGTGCTTGTTTGGGCGAACTCCGGGCAATCCAGCTCGATGACTTGCATGTCGTCGATGGCCGGGACATCGTTGATCGTCGGGTCGTCCAGCGAGATGCCCTCGAGCACTGCGCGCTCGAGCTCAAGTGCATTACCCTGCGCTGCGTCTTGACGGAGGAGCTCCTCAATACGCTTCTTTTCCTCGATAAATCTCCTGAGCACAAATTGTCGCAGCTCTTCTTGCTTGATTGCGAAATCTTTGGGCAGGCGCGATGGGCGAATGCCCTCCTTTCGCTGGATTGCCTCCATAATCCTGGCGAAGGCGCTGGCGTGCATAAAGGAATAGCGACTGACGGTAATGATTCCGTAGCCCATGGACGCCAGCGCGTTCTTGCGCTCTTCGTCAATGGCGCGGTCTTCTTCGGCATCGTGCTGAAATCCGTTGTATTCGATGTCGGTTCGGGATCGCTTGAGATATGCATCCATATAGAACTTTTCGCGCCGCGTGAGATTCTTTGCAGCAGCTGTGACCTTTACTTCGTAGTCGGTCTCGATCTCGCTAATGCCAAGACCGCCCTCGCGCCTGGGTAGCGTGAGCATCATGACAAACGCCGTTTCCATCGGCGATCGGCATCCGTCCCGCACGCATTGGATGGCTTTTCGGGCAAGTTCGAGGCCCTTGCAGTCGATGAGGGAGTTAAAGAAATGTTTAAGGCTCGAAGTCGAGGTGAGCGCGAAGCGCTCGGTATAGGATGTCGAGGCATCGTGCCCAAGGGAATAGGCGCCACACAGTTCGAAGTAGTACTCCACAAGTTCTCGAAAGGGAAGATAGGTTGCGGCCTGAAGCGCACAGAGTTCGACGCCGACAATATAGATGTCGTCGGCAAGCTTGATAAAGCGCGAGCCCGCGAATCGCTTGGATGATACGTGGCACTTGCAGCCCGTCATGCTGCGCACGTTTGCGCGCTCGAACACCGTTGTATCGAGCGGGGCATCGTTATCCAGAGCGACGTTGTGCCTGGCGAGCCAGTCGGCGGCAGAGTCGAGCAGCTCCTTGCTGGGGCGCGCCCCGTAGATCTTGGCAGGGCTGCAGGGCTCGGTGCCAATTGCGGATACCGAGTATGCGGCTTGGTAGACCGCTTTTGCCGTGTTATGTGAAAGTACGATACTCATACAGATAGCATGGCAGACCAGGCAGCGGGGTTCGCAATGAATGCCAAGGCAAAATGGCGCGGCATAACAAAAGCTGTCCAAGCGCTTGACGTCAATGATGGAGAAAGATGCTATTTGGAGCATTGTCGCAGCTCGCTGGCTACGCAGACCTCCACAACTGATGCTGGTCAGCATCGTTTTGATGCAAAGGCGGCGTCAACAAAAATGTGCAATTTGGCTTGAACATGCGCAGATGAAGTTCTTGGTTATGCGGCGGCTAGACATCGGGGGCTGGAGGGCCGCGTTGTACGGCGCGAAAAACAGGTCGATATCCGCTTGGACATCGGCCCGTATTGCGTCGCTTGAGAGGAGCGCCTCGGCGTGTCGCTTTTGCGCGGGGCGCTATGGTCCGGCAAGTATTGCTCGCGAATGGCGCCTCTGCTTGGCAATCTACTTGGCAAACAGGTTCTTGAGGTTGAACTCGGCCTGCACCGTGCGGAGCATGAGGTCGGTGTCGTCGAGGCCCAGGTGCTGCTCGTTGGCGTCGGGCGCGAGGGTGCCGCGACGGCGTGCCCAGTTCTCGAGCGCGGCGGGTGCGGATTCGTGGGGGAGCGAGCGCACGTCGGCGTCCAGACTGCGGCAGATCTGGCGCGAGTCGATGACGATAATCTTGCCGGCTCGGCGCGCCTCGGCATAGCCGTCCAGATGGATCTTGAACCAGCTGTCCTCAAAGGCGGCGTTGTGCGCCATGTACGGGTATTTCTTCATGAGCTTGAGCAGCTGCTTTTGCAGCTCCTTGTTCTCGCGGAAGGGCGTTTTGCCGTCGATGTCGTCCCAGGTGATGTGGTGGATATTCGACAGCGGCACATCTTCGCCGCGGTAGATATCGGGCAGGCCGCAGTAGTGTGCCTCGGCGTCGTGCGGGACGGCGTCGCTGGTGAGCTCCATGATCTCCCAGCCCACGTTGATGATGTAGCCGCGCTCGGGTGCACGGCCGGTGGTCTCGATGTCGATGCCGAGCACCGTGCCCTGGATGGGCTTGCGGGCGTACGCCACGCCGAGCGCATCGCGGTCGCCGCGGATCTCGCGCATGACGGATGCGGCGGTGCGCTTTTGCATCTTGCCGATGGCGGCGCAGGTATCGGCGTCGGACAGGCCGCGCGAAAGCGTCGCGGGCGTCACGTTGCGCAGGCGCGCCTCGCCAATCTGGTCGCATAGGTCGCGGTTGCGGTCGGCCAGGTCGCGCACGGTGGCAAAGTCGAAGCCAGGGTCGCCCTCGGCGGTAAAGTACTCGGTCTCGAGCACCTTGAGGGCCTCTTCGCCTTTTTGACGCTCGGACTCCATGGCGGCGTGATCGCCATAGATGAACATGGGGATAAACGGCTGGCGCTCGTATTCGAGTGCTTGCGAAACGTTCATATACTGCTCCTTGGACGGGCCGCGTCGTGCGGCTCGGGGTCATTGAGATGTGGCGAGATGATAGTTTACCACAGGCAACTATTGGCATCACGCCTAGGACAACTACAATACCCTAGTTGACCGCTAGGACTTTTACAATGCTGCCGAAAGACACGAAAGGTTCCATCCGTCATGGATTTGCTGATTGATATTTTGCTCGACGCCGGCAAGGACACGCTCTCGCTGGTGCCGTTCTTGTTGGTGACATATCTGGCCCTCGAGACGTTAGAGCATGTGGCAGGCGATCGTGTCAACGGCGCCATCAAGCGTGCCGGCGCCGCTGGCCCCGTGGTTGGCTCGTTGCTGGGCATGGTGCCGCAGTGTGGCTTTTCGGCGATGGCGGCAACGCTGTACGCCGGTCGCGTCGTGACGTTGGGCACCCTGGTGGCGGTGTTTCTCTCGACCTCCGACGAGATGCTGCCACTGCTGCTTGCCGAGCAGGTTCCCGTGCAGACTATGGCGATGCTTTTGGCTTCGAAGGCGCTGATCGCGCTGGTCACGGGCTTTATCGTGGATGCCGCCATTCGCGGCCTGCGTCGCAACGCCCGTGCTCATGCGGCGATCCGCCGTACCGTGTTGGGAACCGCTGCCAATCCGGCGCACGTTAACTGCGCGCATGACGATCACAGCGGCGGTGACATCATCGACGAGGTGGCCGAGGCGGGCGTGAGCGCCGACCACATCCATGAGCTGTGCGAGCGCGATCATTGCGGTTGTGATGAAGACGAGGCCGACCGTGACCACGGACATGGCCACGACCACGGACACGAGGGCGAGCACGAACACCACCACGGTCACTCCCACTCACACAAAGGCGCGCCCGTCCTGTCGATTATCCGCAGCGCGATCTCGCACACCGTGCAGGTTTCGGTATTCATTTTTCTGGTGACGCTGGTCCTAGTCGCCGTGCTCGAGACCTTTGGCGAGTCCGCAATCGAGCAGTTCCTGCGCGGCAACGAGACGCTCGCCGTCCTGGGTTCGGCGCTTGTCGGCCTCATTCCCAACTGCTCGGCGAGCGTGGTCATTACGCAGCTGTATCTGGAAGGCGCGCTGCAGCTGGCACCGATGCTCGCCGGCACGCTCATTTCTGCCGGCGTGGGTTACCTGGTACTGTTCCGCACCAACCGCAGCGCCCGCGAAAACGCCGTGTTCCTGGTCATGATGTACGTCATCGGCGCCGGCTGGGGTCTTATCCTTTCCGCCTTTGGCCTCTAAGTAGATGTTTGAGGTATCCCGTAAAAACTGGGGCATGCCTCAAACATCTACCGCCATGACCGGCGTCGGATGCGCGCCAATCGCCAAAACAAAAAGGTAGATTTTTAGGCATGTCCCAAAAATCTACCTTGGTTAGCGCAGC
The DNA here is from genome assembly GCF_052064015.1 of Collinsella sp. HCP3S3_D1. Taxonomy (NCBI): domain Bacteria; kingdom Bacillati; phylum Actinomycetota; class Coriobacteriia; order Coriobacteriales; family Coriobacteriaceae; genus Collinsella; species Collinsella sp. HCP3S3_D1. The sequence goes on along the minus strand of NZ_JBQHWK010000003.1, from coordinate 102,579 downwards.
AGGTCGGTGAGGTTGCGCTTAAAGCGGGCGCGGTCTTCGCTGGTGAAGGCTGCCGGTCCACGGGTGCGACCGCCGGCGCGGCGCACTTTCTTTTCTTCGTGACGAATAAACAGCTGCATATCGATGGTGGCTTTGTCGTACACGCGCCCGCGCACGCCGATGGCGGCGGCATCGCGACCGAGCACCATGCTCGCCAGGCCAATGTCCTGCGTCACGACCACATCGCCTGCCTGCAGGCGTTCGACAATGGCAAAGTCGGCGCTATCGGCGCCTACGCTCACGTCGAGCGTTGTGACCCAAAAGCCACGTTGCGCGTGCTCGGCATCGCGCGGGTCGTCACGGCGAATGTGCCGCTCCAGGTTTTGCGTGCTGTTGCCGGCGACAACCACGGCAACACCCGCCCGTCGCGCGCAGTCGATCGACTCACGCGTGACCGGGCAGGCGTCGGCATCAATAAACAGCGTTCGCGGCATCTAGTGCACCAGCTTGCCAAAGCGGATAGCGCGAATAACCAGCGTCACGCCAAACACCAGGAGCGCAGCGCCGGTAAAGATGACGAGCATCTTTGCCGACCACAGCGGGTAGATGAACACGAACACGCCGGCGATGATGGAGAGCGCGCCGCTCAGGATGGCGAGGGCGCGGTTGGAAGAAAGCTCGGACTCCAGAATCGACATGATGCCCTCGACAATCCAGCCAAAGCCGGCCACGACCACCACAAGCGTGCTGAGCGTCGCGGTCGAAAGCGCCTGGTTGCGCAGGATCACCACGCCGCCCAAGATGATGAGCAGGTTGGCGAGGATGCTCGTGACGCGCCAGCCGGCGGGCAGCAGCGGCTCAAAAATGGCGGTGAACAGCCTGACGCCAGCCGTGATCACAAAGTAGAAGCCCAGTACGGTCGTCAAAAAGACGAGGGTCTTAGCGGGTGCAAACAGCAGCGCGATGCCGGCGATGAGCGCGATGACACCCGTGGCGGCGTAGATCCAGCGCACGGCTTTAATCGCCTTGCCTGCCATGCTTTTCTCGTCAAATCCAAACAGATTCGATTGCTGGTCGTCATTCTTAAAGATGCCCATGAGGCCTCCTTTCTGTGCGGCGTAAGCCGCGATCGTTACAACCAGTATCGCCTAAAGGAGCTGGCGTATGGGCCGGGGAGGGCGAAACGCAGCCCAAAGGCCCCGATTTGTTTCCGTTGTTCCCCACGTCGCGATTTTCTATTCAACAGGTGTAGAACATTGCAGCTCTGTTCGTTATTGCCTGCGTTTTAGGTTAGATTTTCCTAAGAACAATTGGCTTTTTGGGGGTCCCTATGAACGAAGCAGTTCCCGTGGTGCCGTCGAGCGCCGAGTCGATGGCAAAGCAGGGTTGCGAAAAGCTTGGTCTGGATGCGTTTGATGCGCTGGTCCGTCGCGCCCGCACATGCCGCCGTTTTGACGAGTCCATGCGCGTGCCGCGCGAGTTTTTGCTCGAGCTGGCAGAGCTGGCGCACCTGGTCCCCTGTGGCGCCAATGCTCAGCGCTTGCGTTTTCATGTGGTGAGCGGTGCCGAGGACTGCGCTCGCGTGTTTGACGAGCTCGCATGGGCCGGGGCGCTCAAGGACTGGCCGGGTCCTGCCGAGGGCGAGCGTCCGACCGGCTACATTGCAATTCTTGCCGAGCGCACCGTTCCCGGCAAACCCGCCGCGCCTATCACCGAGGTCGACACGGGCATCGCGGCTCAGACGATGATGCTCGCCGCGCGCAGCGCAACGCCCGAGGTGGCGGCTTGCATGTTCAAGGCCTTTACGCCCCGCGCGATCGATGCGATGGGGCTCGACGGCGACAAGTACGAGCTCAAGCTGATCATGGCTTTTGGCGTGCCGGCCGAGACCCAGGTTATCGACGCGATCGATTCCAACCCCGACGGTTCTATTAATTACTGGCGCGACGAGGCGCAGGTGCATCACGTGCCCAAGCGTCCGCTTGCCGACGTGCTGGTGTAGTCGCGTCGTTGCGGCGCGATCCGGCGGCAAACCACCACAAAGGTGCCTGACCCTTTGTGGCGGTGCGAGGGGAGGGCGTGTGTCCGATCTGTATTTGGTTCGGCATGGGCAGACCGAGCTTAACGTGCAGAACATTTTGCAGGGCTGGCAAGACTCGCCGCTCACGGAGCGCGGGCGCGAGCAGGCACTGGCGACGCGCGCGGCGTTTGAGGCGCGCGGCATCTCCTTTGACCACGCGTATTCGTCTCCGTTGGGTCGGGCGCGCCACACGGCCGAGCTGATCGTTGGCGAGGATCTTCCCATAGAGCCGGTCGATGATTTGCGCGAGTGGCGCCTGGGCACGCTGGAGGGCACATCAAATCGCGATATGCCGCCGCAGCCCTGGGGCGATTATCCGGTGGCCTTTGATGGCGAGTCGGAAGGCGAGCTTCGGGCGCGCATGGTCGCGGCGCTGTCCCGTATTATGGCCCGACCGCAGCACGATCGTGTGCTTGCGGTCTCTCATGGCTCTGCCTGCCAGGAGTTTCTTAGATGCGTGAGCGGCGGGGGAGAGCAGCCCGACAACGGTGCCGTGCTTCATTTTGGCTATTGCGACGGGGCGTTTTCGCTCCTTGATTGGTAACGAACGAAAGGACCCCTATGAACAAAGATCTGTATCTGGTCCGTCATGGACAGACAATATTCAACCTTAAACGCATTATTCAGGGGTGGAGCGATTCTCCGCTCACGCAGTTGGGCTGCGAGCAGGCGGCGCGTGCCGGTATGTTCTTGCGTGCGCGTGGCGTTGAGCCCGATCACGCCTACACCTCGACGCTGCACCGCACCGAGCAGACTATCGCCAGCCTGTGGCCGGGCCTTGCCTACGAGCGTCTGGATGGCCTGCGCGAGTGGTTCTTTGGCGACTTTGAGGCCGAGCGCGTGATGCTGATGCCCGAGCGTCCGTGGCGTGACTTTTATCGTCAGTTTGGCGGGGAGGGCCAGATGCAGGTACGTGAGCGCATGGTGACGACGTTGACCGATCTTATGCGACGCCCGGACCATTCGTGCGTGCTCGCGGTGAGCCATGCCTCGGCCATCAAGGAGTTTTTGGACCACTCTAGGGGCGCGGCGGCCGACGAGCGCGAGCGCGTGCCGGGCAACTGCTCGGTACTGCACTTTGCGTTTGACGATGCAACCGATACGTTTGAACTGGTCGAAGTCTTTACGCAGGAGGATTACGCGCGTGAGCTGGGGCTAGAGCCGCTCGTGGCGGCAGCGGGCCCGCGGCGTGGATGACGCTGGCGTTGCGGCGCGGTTTGCCGGCGTAATTGTTTGATGCGAAAGGGGCGGGGATGCATGCGCATGTATCCCCGCCCCTTGCTTGTTGAGCTGCCGAGTCTTTGTGCTGGGCGTTTAGGCCCCGTTAGAACCGTGCGATCTGGTGAGTGAGCAGACCCGTCGGAACCTGCGGCGCGCCGCCGCTGACCTGCGCGGCGGGGAACAGCACGGCCACGGTAAAGTTGAACGGCTCTTTGCCCGTGTAGGTGCCGGCTGCGCGGGCCTCGTCTGCCAGGAGCTGCGACGCCCCTGCCAGCGCGGCAGCGTAGGCGGGGTCGTCTGCCGGCGCCGGCTCCGGTGCCTGATCGAGCATGGCTCGGATGGCGGCAACGGCGTCCTCGCGCTTGACTTCCCATACGCGATGCGTAATGCCTGCGGGATCGGTGACGGCGTAGAGCGATGCGCCCTCTTTGGCGGCGCCCAGGATGATATCCATGACGGGCGACGCCTCGTAGGCGAGCGACACGGGGCGCGGCTGCACCTTGAGCTCGGTGATCGCGCGCGCGGCGCCGAGTGCGTCGACGCTCTCGGCGGCGGCCTCGTCGCTACCCGTCAGCACGTTAACCGGGCAAATTGCCACAACGCCCGTCACGCGCCCTGGCTCTCCGGAGCATTCGTACACGTAATACGCCGCACCCGGATCCTTGAGCATGAGCCCATCGGCAATCGCACCGCGCAGGGCTTCGTTGTCACTCAGAATGCTGTCCATCGCAGGCAGCGCCTCGAGCGCACGGTCCTGAGCCGGGCGGATGCAGGGAAACGGAAGAGCTTTCATGGACAGTCCTAACGCGCGAGTCGGTTTGTTTGCGGCTTATTATGCCCCAACTTGGCTATTCACGCCCCAGAGCGTGTTGTTGGCGAGCGCGATCAGCACCCGCTGGCATCGAACGATGTCGGCGTGGGGCACATATTCGTTGGGCTTATGGGCGAGCGCGAGCGAGCCTGGGCCATAGCTCATGCAGTTGCGGTTACCCGTCTTGCCGGCAATGACGGCAGTGTCGGTGTAGCCGGTAAAGAAGCCGACGGTCGCGTCCGCGCCTGTCACGTCATCGGCGGCACGCTTGAGCGCGGCTAGAAGGGGAGAGACCGGATCGCGCTCGATGGCGGGTCGGTCGCCTGTCACGGTATAGCTTCCATGGCAACCGGGGACTGTGGCTTCGGCGCCGGCGATGGCCTGCTCTACCATGCGCGTCGCGGCGGCCGTATCGGTCGGCGGCGTCAGGCGCATATCGACCCAGACCTTGGCGCGGTCGGGCACGACATAGGGGCGATAGCCGCCCTCGATCTGTCCAAACGTGATGGTCGAAGCCCCCAGCTCATCATGCACGGGCAGCGCCGCGAACGCATGGCGCAGCGCACAGACGGCCTCGGCCATGGCGGCGACGGCATCCGCTCCCTTCCAGGGCTGGCTCGCATGCGCCGTGACGCCGGTCATCTCGATCTCGAACCATGTGCGACCCTTGTGCGCCACCTGAATCTGTCCGTCGGTGGGCTCGGTGTCCAGCACCCATTCGCGCGAGCCGACCCAGCCGGCATCGATGGCGGCCTCGGAGCCGCGCATAAAGTCCTCTTCGTCGACCGAGCAAATAAGCGAGAAGCCGCGGTGGGGCAGCTCGCCCTCTGCCGCCACGCGCTCGAGTGCGTGGACAAGCGCGGTAATGGCGCAAGCCAGGCCGCCCTTCATGTCACAGGCACCGCGGCCATAGAGTTTGTCGTTGCGCACAACCGCCCCGAGTGGCGGTGTGTCCGCGTTCCAGCCATCTCCTAGGGTGACGGTATCCATATGGCAGATGTAGATGAGTCGCGCCTCGTCGCTCACACCCGGCACGGTGACCATAAGGTTGCGGCGCCCGGGGAGTACTTCGAGCTCTGCAACCTGCACGGCATCGAGCGCAGGACTATCAAGCTGCGCCAGCTGCTGTTCAATGAGCCTCTTAATGAAGTGTTCGATCTCGCCTTCGTAGGCGCCCGGGTCCGAGCTATCAATCTTCACGAGCTCCTGCGTAAGCCGCCAGGCAAAGTGCTCATCAACCATATGCAACCTCACAATCAGTTTGTTTCCAAAACCGATTGTAAGCCACCTGGAGGATTCTCGACGTGTGCGTAGCAGTATTAACCGTTCACAGGCCGAGCCATCGCGTTTGGCGTCCGGGCAGGCTCACAAACGAAGCAATGGGTACGTATCCTTCATGGATGACATGCTGTGCGACATATCTGCCTTTCGGTATCACCGGATACCTCCACAGGTCTTGGCAATAATGCCGGACCTGCCCGATTCTGCGGACGATCCGCGCAGGGAACGCCTTTGTGAGCACCCGCTCCTCAAGCATTTCCTGGGCACTCCGCTACACGTGTTGGCGCAGGGCGTCTGCGGGCGCAAGGGCGGCCGCATTGTCAGGCATGTTTGGAACGGGGAGAGGCCGTTTGGCTCCGTGCGGCAGACAGAGTTTGGCCTTGATGTTGCGTCCCCGCTCTTTACCCTGCTGACCCTGGCTTCCTCGGTCTCAAATGAGCGCCTGATCATGTGCATGTATGAGATGTGCGGCACCTTTGCCGTGTGCAAGATTGCGCCTCAGGTAAAGTCGGCACTTGAGCAGGCGTATGGGAGCCGGTGGGGTGACGCACGGTTGGGCTGGGAAAACGTAAAGGATGCCTCGGGGAATCCAACGGACCTGTGGAAACGACCGCCCTTGATTGAGCTCTCTGAACTAACCGAGTACGTCGATAAGATCCAGGGGCTCCGCGGTGCTAAATCGTTCACGCGTGCCGCGAAATGCATTACGGGGGTTGTGGCATCGCCGCTCGAGGTCCAGGCTTCGATGCTGTTTGGCCTTACGAGGTTGCGCGGCGGCGAAGGGCTGCGCCTTACCAATAACGTTGAGATTCGCATGACGCGCAGCGCCCGCCTGATTTCGGGGCTTGATAGGCGCTACGCCGATATCCTGCTGGCAAATAAGGACGGCAGCCGAGAGTGCCTGGTTGAATGTCAAGGTAAAGCCATTCACGGATCCATAGAATCCAAGATCTCGGACTCCGATCGAACGACGGCGCTGCAAGCGATGGGATATCCTGTCGTTCTGATGACCTATGGTCAGCTGGTCGACTCCGATGCCTTCCGCGTGGTGATGGAACTCATCATGTCCTATCTCGATGTGCCGTTGAAAGACAAGACGCCGCGGCAGCAGGAGCTCGAACGGCGGCTTCGTGAGGAGATTTTTATCGATTGGGCGGGAATGTAGCCGTGCGGGTGGAAAACGGTCGCGTGAGCTAGGGTTTGGTTACGAAAAGGCTTCAATTTCGCCTTTGGAGGGCCCTAAAAATGCTATCTAGAATAAGTTGTTTCGGAAAATAGACAGTCAACTTACATTCGGCACAGAGAGATCGATTTTTACCTACTAAAGTCCCTGATAAAGCTGTTTATCAGAGCAGGTGCGCTCAGTGATTTAGGCATGACTGTCGATTATCCGAAAAAACTTATTCTGGATAGCATTTTTAAAACCAGCCGGAGCAACGAAATCGGCCCCCGTTTCGCGAAAACGGGGGCCGAATGAGCTTCATTGCCTGTCTGGCAGGCTTGGCGCCGACGCTACTTGATCACGCGTACGCGATACATCGACGGAATCTGCTTGAGCGCCTCGATGGTGCTGCTGTCCAGGTGCTCGTCCGTGTCGAACATGGTGTAGGCGTTCTCGCCGGCGGACTCGTTGGTCATACGCTGCACGTTGGCGTTGTCCTTGGCCAGGATTGCCGTGATCTGGCCGATCATGTTGGGCACGTTGGCGTGCAGGCAGGCAATGCGGCTTGCGGCGCGCGCCTTGCCCATGCTGCAGGCGGGGTAGTTGACGCTGTGCGCGATGTTGCCGTTCTCCAGGTAGTCCTTGAGCTCGCTGATGGCCATATCGGCGCAGTTGGCCTCGGCCTCGCCGGTGCCGGCGCCCGAGTGCGTGGTGATAAACGTATTGGGCATCTTGACGGTCTTGGGCGTGGCAAAGTCGCAGCTAAACCAGCTCAGCTTGCCCGCGCGCAGGGCTGCGTCGACGGCGTCCTCGTCAATGATGGTCTCGCGCGCATAGTTGATGAGCACGGCGCCCGGGGCCAGCAGGTCGATCTGCTCGATGCTGATCATGCCGATGGTGTCGGCCTTGCTGGGCACGTGTACGGTGAGGTAGTCGCAGCCGCGGCAGAGGTCCTCGAGCGTGCCCACGCGCTGCACCTCGCGGCTCAGTACCCATGCGTGCTCGACGGAAATGAACGGATCGTAGCCGTAGACGTCCATGCCCAGATCGACGCAGGCGTTGGCGACCTTGGAGCCCACGTTGCCCAGACCGATGACGCCGATGCGCTTGCCCTTGAGCTCACGGCCCACAAAGGCCTTCTTGGCCTTCTCGGCGTCGACCTGAATCTCGGGGTCGTCGGCGTTGTCTCGCACCCAGTTCATCGACTGCACCACGCCGCGGCTCGAGAGCACCAGCATGCCCAGGACGAGCTCCTTGACGGCGTTGCTGTTGGCACCGGGGGAGTTAAAGACGACGACGCCCTTCTTGGCGTACTCCTCGATGGGGATGTTGTTGACACCGGCGCCGCAGCGGGCGATGGCGCGGATGCCCTCGGGCAGCTCGTAGCCGTGCAGGTCGGTGGAGCGCATCAGGATGGCGTCGGCCTCCTCGGCGGTGCCCACAAACTCGTAGCCCTCGCCAAACTCGACCTTGCCGTCTTTGGTTATGTCGTCGATGGTTTTGATCTTGCGCATGAAAAACTCCTTAGCGGGTTTGTTTATAACAAGTGGTTTGAAGTGGCTGGTCGGCCCGCGGGTTGCGGGCTAGTTAGATCGCGGACTCAAACTATGCTGCGCTTCGAAGTCCTTCATGTACGAGGCCAGTGCCTTCACATCTTCCATGGTTACGGCGTTGTAGACGCTGGCGCGCATGCCGCCCACCAGGCGATGGCCCTTGACGTTTTGAATCTGGTGCTCGGCCGCGCCTGCGACAAAGGCCGCGTCGAGTTCGGCGTCGCCGGTGCGGAAAGTGACGTTGGCGATGGAGCGGCTGTCGGCCTGCGTGGTGCCATGGAACAGCTCGCTGTGCTCGAGCAGGTCATAGAGCAGGTTGGCCTTGGCCCAGTTGCGCTCGGCCATGGCGGCTAGTCCGCCGGTCTGCTCAACCCAACGGAACACCTTGCCGCACACGTAGATGCCAAAGGTGTTGGGCGTGTTGAGCATGGAGCCCTTGGCGGCTTGGGTCTTAAGGTCCATGTACTGCGGCGTCTGCGCAAAGGCGGGGCCATCTGCGATGAGGTCGCCGCGCACGATAACCACGGTCACGCCCGCGGCGCCGGCGTTTTTCTGCGCGCCGGCGTAAATGAGCCCGTAGCGCTCAACGTCGAGCGGCTGCGACAGAAAGCAGCTCGAGACATCGGCGACCAGCGGCACATCGCCGCAAGCGGGCAGCTCGTGGTACATGGTGCCAAAGATGGTGTTGTTCTGGCAGATGTAGACGTAGTCGATCCCGTTGCCCGCGGCCTCGGCGGCAATGCGCGCGTTGATATTGGCCATGGTGGGAATGCGGTCGAAATTGGTGTCCTTGGAGCTCGCGAGCAGCACGGCCTCGCCGTACTTGGCGGCCTCCTTGTACGCCTTGTTGGCGAAGTTGCCGGTCACGACGTAGCCGGCGCGGCCGCGGCGCATGAGGTTCATGGGGATGCCCGCAAACTGCAGCGTGGCGCCGCCCTGCAAAAACAGGACGCGGTAATTGTCGGGGATGCTCAGCAGGCGGCGCAGGGTTGTCTCGGCGTCGTCGATGATCTGCTGGTACATGCTAGATCGATGGCTCATCTCGAGCACGGACATGCCGCAACCGCGGTAGTCCATCATCTCGTCGGCGATCTCGGCGAGCACGCTTGTAGGCAGCGCAGCCGGGCCAGCTGAGAAGTTGTGCACACGTGCCATCTTCTAGTTCCCCTCGTAGTCGTTTGAACGTTCGGGATACTTTAGCACAGTGGAGCGCCAGGCGCGACCGCATCACGGTAAAACTCGACTGCGCCGCTATGATTTACAGGATGGTTACATGGGGGACTACTTGAGTAGTTTGAATCTACTCAAAGGGTTCTTTCGATGGTCCTCGATTGCCAGGATGCTGATGTTTCGCTGCTCAACATCCACGTGGTAGTACACACCGTAGTGCGCGCAAAAGAAGACCCTGCAGTCAATGGGCGGAAAGGCCGCCTGATAGTAGGGGTCGTATTCTTCGCCAAAATAAGGATGCTCGGCTAGAAAGTCGATGAGGTTGCCGATTCTGGCGTAGACTCGCTCCGAAGGAATCTCGGCATAGGCATAGAGTGCCTCGTCAGTCATGACAACATCAAAAGGCTTATCAAGTTCGTCGAGCTCCGAGTAGAACTCGACGTCTGCGTTATCCAATTTCATGGCGAGCCGCCCTGATGCGATCTGCATCTGCCTTGGCCTGTTTCCACGGTCGCACACGACCGTTTACTAAGTCGTCGTAGCCACGCGTGATGGCTCGCTGGATGCGTTCTTCGCGCTCCTGAATGGCGGTTAGTGCGCGCGTCTGCTCGTCATAGGCCTCGGCATCCATGACGACAAGCGATGCCGATCCGTTTTTGGTCAGGTAGACGGGCTCTTTGGTTTGGTGGCAGCTATCCGCTATGGAACCAAAGTTGCGTTGCAGATCTGAAATAGGCTTTACGATAGGCATATGAAACTCCTTACATAGAATCATATGTATAGTTTTATCTTGATTATAGCGTAAAGACAAATGAGGACATGAGCGAGCAACCTTGCTTGTCCCATCTGGTGGCAGAAAGACGTGTATGATGCGCGGCGCGCCCGCGAGACAGGTCCATTTTAATTGCCTTGGTGCCAAGGAAAATGAAAGGGCCTTCAGGCGTTCGCGATCGCCGTTCACCGATTAAAACTACCGCTCATCAGCATATGCACAGTTGATTTATTGCACAACAAAATGTTGCTAAACAAAAACGTTCGCAAGTGGCGTATGAAGTAATCATTGGCATAATTCTTCCTTTTTTCCAATACAGCTAGTGGGTTGTTTGGGGAATATCGGGGGGTCGTTTCTGTATGGACAACAATGCTGTGAGTGCAACAAACATTTCAATGGACGTAAACGCGTACTACGAGTCGCTCATTCTGGATGCGGTCGCGCAGGCCGATGCCCCACTGCACGAAGCGCTGGTGCGCTCGAGCGTGTATCGCACCATCAATGACTCATACGAACGTGCACTAGCCCAACTAGTTATAGGTGGCGAACTTTTATACGCCAACGGCGAGTACAGCATGGCGCCCGCTGCGGCCAAGGAGGTGGCGGAACCCGCAGGGGAGCCGGTGGCTGCTGATGCCATTGAGCTTGAGGCTGTTAAAAGCGAAGGTGCCGAGGGCGAAAACACTGGGGACGAGGACGTTGACGGCACCGTTGTTGATGATGAAAACGTTGAGTCTGAAGAGGCTGCGCCTGAGGCCGTTGAGTGCGATGCCGAAGAGCCCGAAGCCACAGAGCCTGAGACACTTGAGCGCGCGGCGGCGCCGTGGGCCGACGACGCCGATATTGCAGAGCTCGAGGCCGTTGAATCCGTTACTCCTGAGGCCCCTGCACCTAAGGCTTGCGGTCCCATTTCGTTGCGTGCAGATTCGACCCTTGTGCAGTTGAAGGTTAATGAGCGCAGCTGGCCTATTCCCGTTGCCGTGGGTGTTTCGTATGACAAGAAGCCGGCCGACGGTCTGTCTCTCATGGGATACGAGTCGCCGACGGAGCCTGCAGAGGTGGCGGACGAGCAGCAGGAGTCGGCTCAAGTCGAGCAGCAGGAGCCGGTGCAGCCTGAGTGTCCCAGGCTCACGCTGTCTTTCGAGCCGCAGCAGCTGGTTATTTCCTTCTCGGATAGCCTTGAGGCCGAGGCCGCCACCGAGCTCGAGCAGCCCGCGCTTGTGCTCGAGTCTGAACTTGAACCCATTAAAGAGACCGTGACCGTCGCGGACCCCGAAGCCGAGATTGCGCCCATTTCTGAATCCGAACCAGAGCTCGAACTTGAGCCCGGCGTCATGGCTGCATCTAAGTTTGAGCCTTCCGAGGACGCCGTTAAAAAGCTCGAGCGTCCCAAGTACCTGAGCGGCTGGGACGACCCGCGCTGTGTGTTTGATACCGAGACCCAGGTTGCCTTTCTCGACAAGCATGAGATTCACGATGTGTTTTGCCTTGTGCGCAAGTTGGGCAAGGCTGAGGACGAGACCTTACGCATTGCTTTCGAAAAGCATCTTACCGCCTATGCTTTGCCGCTATCTCCGCAGTATCGCGCGCAGGCGCCAGAGCTCGGCAGACTCTCGGGCAATGCGAGGCTGACATTTGACATCTATGGTAATCTGCGCAGCATTGGGCGTGATTACCGTGCCTACGCGAACATTAAAGGACCGATTAGCGAAACACTTAGCACGGTGTATACGAGTGGCGGCGCGCCGTTATCGCTGTGGAACCTTTCGATTACTCCGGCAATTCAGCGTAAATTAAAATGGACCCTTAAAATCTACGACCTGCCTACGCTGCTCACCTACAATGCTACGTCGTTACGGAAAAGCGGCCTCGCATCTTCTGAGGTTGGTTCGATTATCGATGCTTTAAATGAGTGGCCATCGGGTCGTTTGCAGCTGGGAAAAACCAAAGACGAAATGGAACTTGCCCGTCTGGCTGCAATAGGGGGCTGGTATCCAGCTGCCGGCACGCCGCTCGAGCGCGTCGAGGCAGTTAACCGTCTTGTCAGGGATACCATTAACCGTCTGCAGCGCGAAGGCCTTGCCGTAAACGAGCCTTCGTTCCGTCTACTCTTTTGTACCAGGCTGGCGGGTAGGCTTGCGACGGGCACTAACGAAGAGGACGCTGTCAATTCGGCGCTCGCGAGTCTTAAAAGTGAATATCCCGCCTTTAGTGCAGCGGTAAAAACGTTTGAGCGTCTGAACTTTGAGCTGCCCCAGGATCAAGAAGATATTGAGGCCAGCAATACGGAATCTAACTGCGAAAATGCAAATTCGGCAGACGACGTTATTACGTCGGTCGATGAGGTTCAACCGGGCGGCGAGGTGGATGCTCAGACGGAAGCGCTTGAAGCGCAGTCCGCTCACGAGTCTGAGCAGCCGCCGGTGCAAGATCTTACGCTGGAACAGGCGCTTAAGCTTGCCGTGGGCCAGGACATTGTAAAGTTCAATAGATGGTTCACGGATCTCGCATACCAGGACCGCATCCTGATGGGCTATATGCTCATCGATGACAAGCCGGCTCGCTGGATGGATAACCTTGGCAAGTCTGCTTGGAAAATCCGCGAGCGTTACGATGCCCTTATGGCGGGGCGACCAACGTTTGACGTCGATACATTTGGTCCGCTCTTTCATACGTATAAGCTTTCCGCCAAGGAGTTTTACGGCCTAACGCAAACCGCACAGCCTGCATTCCTGTATATGAAGCGCGTATACGGACAGGGCACCATCCCGCTTAAATATGCAAGGGTCGATAAGGACCTTGCGCCGTCTGTATGCGATGCGGTTCGCGCGTACTTTGCGAGCATGGAAACCGAAAACGCTGACGAACCGGTCGAGGAGAAGGCCGCGCCGGTGGAGCAGGCTGTCGCGCCGACACCCGAGCCCGAGTCAGCGACCGAGCCCGATCCTGCGACCGAGTCCGAGCCTGCGACCGAGTCCGAGCCAGACCAGATGCCTGACTCTGCCGCTCCGGAGCCAACTGCCGTCCCGGTCCCACAACAGCCGGCAAAGCCCTTTACCAGCAAAATCGAAGACCTCACCGGCAAAGGCCCTATGTCTATCGAGGCGTGGCTGGCGTTGCTGCCCGCCGACGATGCCGACCTGCTGCGCTGGGTCTTTAGCGACAAGCCCCTTATGGATTACCCTCGCAAGCCGGCCGGACTCGGCCCTCTGCGTCGACGTCGTGATGACCTGATCAGCAACCGTCCGCAATTGGACGAGGATCAGTTTAGTTCGTTTTACATGTGTTACGACCTTACCGTGGAGACGTTTTGCGAGATAACGCAGGCGTCTCCGATGGCCTTTGGCTATCTGAAGGCCATTAAAGTCTCGAACAGGTTTAGTCTTCGCCGAGCCGCCAATGATCCGACATTGCCGCAGGAGTGGCGTGATAGGATAGCGCAGCTGCACCGCCGTCCTGCCGCGGATACGCTTCGAGCGCCTGTAAACATCGAAAAGGATAACGCCTCTCAGCTCGAGCAGATTGCGCGTAAAAAGCTGGGCAGCTTCTCCACGCGCGGTGCCGCGCTGCGTGCCTTTGCCGAGACCGGAGCTGTTGAGGAATACCACACGCTCAAAGACATCCGCATCAAGTACCAGCGGTTTTTGGATGATAACAAGTGCGGCTTTAAACAGATGTTGGTGATGCCTTCCGAAGACACCAAGTGCTTTAACGAATTACGCGGCACCGGAAGTTTTTTGGTGGCGCGTGGCAACAAGATACGCTCCTACAAGGTCGACAGCCGCTTTACGTCCGAGTTGCGTCAGATCCTGACGCTCGCCGCCGGGCGCAATATCGAGTGCGGCGCGGGTCTTATCCTGCGCGAGAACAAGGAGTTGTGCGACCTATACGACGTGCGTGATGACGAGGAGCTCTACGAGATTATCCGCACGTACGTGCGCCCGGATACGGTGCACGGTTTGCGGACGGTTGTGTCCCCCGTGATACGCTTGGGCGAGACGGATCGCAAGCGTCAGATGCTCGATGTACTGCGCGACGCGGGCACCGAGCTGTCGCGCGAGGAGTTTGCCCAGCGCTACGCGGACAAGTACTGCATAGACACGAAGACGGTTCGCAGCAACTACCTGCGCGACATGAACGCATATCTACGCAACGATCGCTACTCGTATGTCGATGTCGACCTTTCTGCCGAGCAGCAACAATTCATCAAGGACATGGTGCCCGAAGACTACGTATCGCTGCCGTACGTCAGGGCGAGCTTTATTGCTAAGTTTGGCTCCACGTCCGGTCGTCTCATTAACGATCAGACGCTCGCGCCCCTGGGCTTGGAGGTCTCGAGAGACCTGATTGTTAAAAAAGGCGTTGACCTGCGGAAATCGTTTGAAAAACTGCTTATGTCGCGCGATAGCTTTGCCTATGGGGCGCCGGGGTTTGGTGATGAAGTCATTAACCACCAGGACTTTAGGCTGGCAATAGCTCAGCTGCTACGCAACTTCACCTTTATCGAGTGTAATCACGGTTCATTTATTTCGCTCAAGCGCCTAGAGGAGTCGGTGGGAATTGGACGTACAGACCTAAGCTCGTATGCATATGCCGTTTCTGGTCGTACGGAGTCGGGCGTGCCATTTACAGTGGCAAGCCTGCGCAAGCAGGGCTTTGAGCACAAGCTCGATGCTGTGGCAGAGGAGTGCGGCTTTGACGAGGCGTTTTTCGACTCGATTGTTGTGTACGGGCTGCCGCAAGAACAGATTAGGCGCACCCGCTTAGGCGGCACCTACATGTTCTGCCGAAAGGAAGGGAGTTTCTCCATTGCCGATGCGGTCGAATATGTCGCCAAGCAAAAGGGCCCCATTGGTGTAGACGACCTTATCGATGTGTTCCAGGACGATTACGGTGTGGTCTTTACCCCTTACGACATCATCAGGGCGGTCAAGGACAAAGACCTGTTCTACAACGAGGACCTCGACATGGTCATGCCCAACAAGGAAGCGAATGCAGCTTACCTGCGCGAGCTGTATATCAAAAACAACCAATAGGAGGAGTCAACATGAACCTGCTCGAGATGATCGGCGACGGCGTCAACATTAAGCCGACCGGTGCCAACCACAAGATCGTGATCGACGGCAAGCCCGAGATGTATCCCGTCTACAGCATTAAGCTCGAGTTCCTGCGCTATAACGTGCAAAACGACCGCATCGCCTCGTGGATTAGCCGCTATAAGGCCGAACATGGCGAGGGTGCGTTTAATGAGCTGGACGTCGCGGCCTGCAACGACATCATTGAGGGTTTTATCGTCGACAGCAATAAGGATGCCATCGAAAAGACGCAGCGTAGCATTGCCCTGCGTTCGCAGGAGCGCCCCGGCGTGGTGCTGGCCGACGGCCTGATCGTCGACGGCAACCGCCGCTTTACCTGTCTGCGTCGTCTTGCCGCCGAAAACCCAAGTTTTGGCTGGTTTGAGGCAGTTATTCTTCCCGAGAGCCTGGGTAACGATTCCAAGAAGATCAAGATGCTGGAGCTTTCGATTCAGCATGGCGAGGAAGAGAAGGTCGGCTACGATCCCGTCGACCGCCTGGTGGGCATCTACAACGACATCATTAGCTCAAACTTGCTCTCGAAGGAAGAGTACGCCCAGTGCATTGGCGTTGAGCCCAAGGAGCTCGAGAAGGAGATTGTAAAAGCCCGCTATATGAACGAGTTCCTGGAGTTTGCCAACGCCAAGGACCAGTTTCACCTGGCGCGCGAGCTCAAGGTTGCCGGCGTTATCAACGACCTGCAGGGCGTGCTAAAAAAGTGCAAGAGCGACGATCAGGAAGAGGACGTTAAGAACATCGTCTTTGCCAACATGATTGCCGAGCCGCAGGGCGACATCGTGCGCTTTGTCCGTAAGATCAAGCCGATTCTGGAGGGCCCCGATGCGGATCGCTTTATCGAGCGCGAAAACGAGCTGGCCTTTGAGGTTGCCGAGCGCCTGAAGAACAAAGAGATCGTGACCTCGACCGACATCGCCGAGATTCGCGACGATGTTCAACTGGCGACAGCCTTCCGTGAGGTTATGGAGTCGGCCGAGAACACCACCAAGATGAACAAGGCCCTCAAGTCGCCTTCGCTCTCGATCATTCGCGCCATCAGGGATCTTGATCAGGTGGAGGAATCGACCTTTGGCTTGCTGCCTGCGGACGAGATTGCCAATATCGCCGCCGAGGTCGCCAAGCTCGAGGCCAGGGTGCATATGATCAAAGACAAGATTGCGTACAAGATGGGCGGCGAGGAAGCCTAAATGAAGCTGCGCCTCTCGTATAGCGACGGCATTTCCGTCGTGCCGCTCGACATGACGGTTGAGCAGCTGCGCCGCGAGCCGGTCTGGAAGATTCGGCTTTCGGCACTGCGCCGCTATGCGCCGAGCTATCGAGAGGCGGACGTGCTCTTTCCGCTGGCGATTGACGACCCGGGCGCCAAGCGCATCGTCGAGCTGCTGCAGCAGGCGGCAAGCTTTGGTGTGGAGTGCCAGGTGGACCCGGACCTGCTGCGAGGCCTTACGGCGCGTGAGGACTATCTGCGCGAGAAGGCGCGCGTGGGTCTGCTGATCAAGGCGCACGATGAATCGGTGGCCTATCGCTTTGATGAGTTCTGCCAGGCAGAGGACACCCTGATGCAACGCCCACTTAAGGACCGCCAGCTGTGGGACGCGTTCTTTATGAGCGCCATGGGCCGCAGCGCCAACTTCTCCGTTCCCGGTTCGGGCAAAACGGCATCGGTCCTGGGAACCTTTGCGTACCTGCGCGAGCGCGACCTGGTCGACCGCATCATCGTGCTTTCGCCCAAAAACGCTTTTGGCTCGTGGCGCGACGAGTGGGCCGCCTGCTTTGGCGCCGACCGCCCGCTGCGTTCGCTGTGCTTCCACGACCCCGAGTTTCGCGGTCGTTCCACGCGCGACAAGTACAGCACCCTGCTGTTCGACTACAAGCGCTACGACATGATCCTACTCAACTACGAGTCGGTCGCGCTGGGGGAGGCGGCCGCGCGCATTGCGGCCGATCGCGCCCTGGTGGTGTTTGACGAAGTCCACAAGGTGAAGCGTGTGGGCGGCAAGCGCGCAGCGAGTGCGGTGCAGATTGCCGCGGCGGCGCCGTACTTTATCGCGCTTACCGGTACGCCGATTCCCAACTCGTTTGAGGACCTATACAACCTGCTCCACTGTCTATGGCCGCGCGACTACAACTGGTACTTTGGCATGAGCGCCAATGCCCTTAAGTCGACGAGTGAGGACGACGTTGAGCATATTAACGAGTCCATCGCGCCGTTCTTTTGCCGCACCAATAAGCATCAGTTGGGCGTGCCGCAGGCCAACGAGGACCATCTGGTCGATGTGCCGGTGGAACGCTGGGAGCAGCAGCTGTTCCAAAAGGTGCTGCGTACGCTTTCGGGTGAGCCGTTCGAGATGATTATTCGCCTGTTGCAGCTTTCGTCCGATCCGCGCATGCTGGCCGAGGACCTGAGCGCCGGCGACTATGCCGACCTGTTTGACGGCGAGGTGCAGACGGGGGCGGGCAAGGCACTGGAAGGTCTGCAGGTGGATGACCGGCCCACAGCCAAGATGGTCGCCTGCCTGGATCTGGTCGCGTCGCTGGTAGCCCAGGGCAAGCCTGTCATCGTGTGGTGCATCTTTAAGCGCAGCATTCGCAACGTGGTGCACGAGCTGCACGTGCGCGGCATTACGGCCCGTGCCATCAGTGGGTCGACCGATATGCCCACGCGCGCCCGCATCATCGATTCGTTTAAGGCGGGGGAGACGAGCGTGCTGGTCACCAACCCGCACACGCTGGCAGAGTCGGTCTCGCTCCACAGCGTGTGCCATGACGCCGTCTACTTTGAGTGCAGCTACAACCTGGTGCACCTACTGCAGTCCAAAGACCGCATTCACCGCCTAGGTCTGCCGCAAGAGCAGTACACGCAGTACCACTACCTGCGCGCTGTGTACGAACGCCGTGGCGGGTCCTGGTCGCTCGACCGCAATATCTACGAGCGGCTGCAGCACAAGGAACAGGTCATGCTCGACTCGATCGACCGCGGCACGCTGGAGCCCGGCTATACCGACGAGCGCGATCTGGAGCTGGTGTTTAAGGGCCTGTTTGATGACGGGGAACAGCGGAACGAGATCAACGACCAGGACGCCGCGGGCGATACGCAAGAACGCAAGGAGATGTAAACGATGCAGAAAGCCTTTCCCATCTTTGCCATGGAGCTGTTTTGCGACGGTTGGCTGTTCTTAACGCATTCCGACGTGACGTGGGATGGGTCGTCGCACGCCGTTAAGCGTATTCGTATCAATGCTGACAAAAGTGAGCGGCTCCTGAGCCATGCGCGCGAGCACTTTACGGATGTTCCGAGCAACATCGATTTGTGCCAATACGTCGGTGCCACGTTAGAAGAGCTCGAGAAGCATGCCGAGCCGGTTGTTCCCCGCGACGTTGTTTCGTCCCGTCTGCAGTTGCTGTTTGAGGGCGACCTGACGCCTATCACGCTGGTGCAGCTCATGTGCGTGGGCGACTGGATTTCGGTGCGTCAAGGCAATGAGGGCGAGATTCGCGTTACCTACGACGAGCGTCTGGCTCAGCAGATTTCTGGGTTCGGCCTGTTTATGGCGAGCTTTGTCGAGTCGCTTTGCTCTCAGAGCAAGATGCTGAGCGACGGATCGGTTGCCACGGTGTTCGAGGCAAGGCCGGCAACGGAGCCGGGGATCTGCGCGTTTTTGGAGACGGGTGATGCGGTTTCCGCGGAGCCCGAACCCGAGGAGGCGCTCGACGTTGAACGGGAGCCCGAGCCTGAACCTGAGCCAGAGCCTGTATCGGAAGCCGCCCCTACGCCCTCTGCAAAAGAGCAGGAAAAGCTGCGCATTGCAAGGGAGGTAAAGGCCGCGCGCGACAAGATGGAAGAGCTCGACAAGGCACGTGTTGCTTTGCTCAACCAGCTGCTTGTGCTGCGCCATAAGCATGAGCAGCTTTCCGATCAAAGTGGTTGGAGGGCAATTGTCGAGATGGAGGAAGTCGGCAGGCAGGTCAAAGATCTCAGCAGCCATGTCGACCAGATTGACAAGCAGCTGAGCGACGCGCGCCTTGCCTACGCCGAGACGCGTGCGGCGTCGCTGCAAGCGCTTAAGGAGCTGGGGCAGTAGGACAGCAACAACCCTCACGACCCGGTACTTAAACGGTATGATTGGAAGCACGTTTGCATCGCCCCGATGCAAATAAAAAGGCCCGAACCCTTGGAGTGTGTCCTGTGGATAACACCGACAAAATATCGCTGGGAGGCGTGCTCACGCGCGAGCAGTTTTTGCTGCCCGAGATGCGCATCGTCGCCGCGTTGCGTCTTGATGGCGTGAGCGACGACGAGATCATTGCGCGCGTTAAGCACGACAACCTGTTTCAGTATCCCACCGAGCGCATGCTGGCCGACCGCGCCCGCGTGTGCCTGCGTCGCTTTGATGCCGTAGCGCTCGACGAGGCGCAGTGCGCTGCCCGCGGTATCGACAAAGACACCGCCGATCAAGCGGTCACGCGCATCATGGACCTCATCGCCAACGGCATGCCCGACCAGGCGGCCCAAGCCAACCTGTTTGTCATGATGTGCCGCTACACCATGGTCCGCGAGCTCATCCAGGTGGAGATCGGCGAGCGCATGGCCGGCTTCGACTACAACTTTACCGACGTTGACCTTAACGCGTTTGTCACCCGTTTTCAGGTTGAGCACGCCGAGGCTGTCAAATGGTCGGACGCCACGCTGGGCCGTATAAAAAGCACCCTGCGCCAGATTCTGCGCAGCGCCGGTTTTAAGGCATCGCAGCGAACCGATACGCTCCAGCCCCTGCTGCTCGACCTCGACGTGGAACAGGCCATCCGCGACCTGGGCGATATGGATGCCCTGGCCGCACTCACCGGGCAGGTGATGTAGACATGGCAATAAACCAGCCGCACATTCGCCCGCGCAACCGCGCCGAGCGCATACATGAGGACTTTGACCATCGCCGCGAGGCGCTGCGCGAGCGCCTGCAAGACCAGGACTTCTTGGCCAACAAGGGCATCGGTAACGAGATCGGCTTCTATACGTTTTGCTACGACCCCTCGCTGGAGTTTGAGTGCCGCGCCTACGTGGACGAGCTCATGGCAGATGCCCAGGCCGGCAAACTGCCGTGCAACCTGGAGGTCTTTAACCTGTACGACGTGATGCTCGAGATTTGCGAGCAGCGCCGTATTTTGCGTGCGATTCCCCGGCGTGAGGCAAAGGTCGGCTCGGAGGCCCAGATCAAAGAGCTCCAGAAGCCCTGTAGCTCCAAGAGCTTTGCCCAGTACCTCTTGGAGCATACCCAGCCGCATCAGCCCGGCGACGTGATCTTGCTTACGGGCGTGGGCGAGGTCTTTCCGCTGCTGCGCGTGCACAACCTGCTCAACGACATGCTTGCCGATTTTGGCACCGTGCCCGTCGTCGTCATGTACCCCGGCAGCTTTGACGGCCGCCAGCTCAAGCTGTTCAACAAAGAGAACGCCAGCAACTACTACCGCGCGTTCGATATTTCTTAGGAGCGACAGATGATTATCCAAGACCTGTTTTCCAAGGACATCAACCGTTCCATCAATGGCGTCGTTAAGGTGCAAGATGCCAGCGACGAATCGGTGCGCCAGGAGCTCGACGAGTACGTGGTGACGCGCGAGCTGCAGGGTCATTTTGCGCACTTCTTCGAGGCGTACGACAAGGCCCTCGACGTTCCCACCGACAATATGGGCGTGTGGATCAGCGGCTTCTTTGGCTCCGGTAAATCGCACTTCCTCAAGATGCTCTCGTATCTGCTGCAAAACGATGAGATTGCCGGCAAGCGCGCCGTCGACTACTTTGATGGCAAGATCTCCGATCCCATCGTGGCCGCTCGGGTTCGTCGTTGCTGCGAGGTTCCCACCGAGGCGATCCTGTTTAACATCGACAGCAAGGGCGGCCAGTGGAAAGAGGGCGACACCTCGCGCACGGCTCTGCTGCGCGCCTTCGAGCGCGTGTTCTTTGAGCACCTGGGCTTTTTTGGCGAGGACCTTAAGCTCGCGCGCCTGGAGCAGCATATCGATAGCAAGGGCAAGACGCAGGAGTTCCGCGCCGCCTACGAGCGCTTTGGTGGCGGCAACTGGCTCGAGGACCGCGAGAGCTATAGCTACTTTGAGGACGATATCGTCGAGGCCCTGCAAGAGGTGCTGGGCATGAGCGAGCAGGCCGCGCGTCATTGGTTCGACGGTACCGAGGACGACGCCATCGCTGCCGATACCTTTGCCAAGATGGTCAAGCAGTATGCCGACAAGCGTGCCGAGGAGTGCGGCGGCGAGTTCCGCCTGCTGTTCATGGTCGACGAGGTGGGTCAGTTTATTGGCTCCGATGCCGACATGAGCACGAGCCTTATGCTGTCGCTGCAGACGCTCGTCGAGGAGCTGGGCAGCCGTTGCGGTGGCCGCGTGTGGGTTATGGTGACCAGCCAGGAGGCCATCGACGAGGTCGCCATGATCGTGGGCGACGACTTCTCCAAGATTCAGGGCCGCTTTAACACGCGCCTTTCGCTTTCCAGCTCCAGCGTGGACGAGGTTATCCAGCGCCGCGTGCTGCAAAAGAACGATGCCGCCTCGGCAAAGCTCCAGCAGGACTATGAGGCCCAGAGCACCGTGCTCAAAAACGTATTCTCCTTTGACGGTTCGCGCGGCGACCTGATTGGCTATGCCAGCCGCAACGACTTTACGGCCAGCTACCCGTTTGTGAACTATCAGTTTAAGGTACTGCCCGACGTTATGACCGAGGTGCGCAAGCACGGCGTCAAGGCCAAGCACATGTCCACGGGCGAGCGCTCCATGCTCTCGGCCTTCCAGGAATCTGCCCAGGCCATCCAAGACCAAGAGGTTGGCGCCTTGGTGCCGTTCTGGCGCTTCTTCGATACCATCGCCAAGGACCTGGAGCACGGCGTGATCCAGGTGGTCACGCGCGCCGAGCGTGCGGCCGAGGACGGCCATGGCCTTAAGGCCCAGGACGTTAAGGTCCTAAAACTGCTGTATCTGATCCGCTATATCGACTACATCAAGTCCAACGTTGAGAACATTTCCATCCTTATGGTCGATGGCATGGATGTGGACAAGGCCGCCCTTAAGGACGGCGTCAAGGAATCGCTTAACCGCCTGGTGCGCGAAAACTACGTGGCACGTCAGGGCGATGCGTACAATTTCCTTACCGACGAGGAACAGGATATCTCGCGCGCCATTAGCGAGACGCCGGTAGATGCTGCCCTGATTATCGAGGACATTAAAAAGTTGCTCTTTGGCGGTATCTATACGGCTACCAAGTTGCGCGTGGGCGACAACGACTTTCCCTTTGACCGTTATGTTGACGACTCACTCTGCGGCGCTGCCCAGGGCGGTATGAAGCTCAACGTGGTCACGGTGGCCGATGACCTCTCGCGCGCCGACGATGCCGAGCTCGCCGTTAAGTCTGCCAATATCGCGCTGGTGGTGCTGGCAGATGACATCGACTACTTCGACGATCTGCAGAATGTGGCCAAGATCACTAAGTACCGCAAGACCATCAACACCGAGGCTCTGCCGCCTTCGACCCAGCAGATTATCAAAAAAAAGAATGACGAAGCTACTTTCCTTAAGCGCGAGGCGACCAAACTGCTGGAGGAGGCCGTGTTGCGTGCCCGCGTGGCCGTGAACGGCTCCATGGTTAACATCCGCGCCACCAAGCCTGCCGACGTGTTTGAACAGGTCCTGTCAAAGCTGACGGATGCTATCTTTACCAAGGCCGACTACATTGCCGATCCCGCCAAGACCGACGAGGACATTCGCGCTACGCTGCGCGGTGCCAACCAGATGGCGCTCGACGGACAGAGCTCCCAGAACGCCCGAGCCGAAAAAGAGGTTGCGGATTTTTTGCATGCCCAGACGCGCCTGTCGCTGAATACGACCATGGGCGACCTGCAGCGTAAGTTCCAGGGTGCTCCCTATGGCTGGCTCCAAATCGACATTGCCAACGTGGTGGCGCAGCTGGTGGTTTCACAACGCGCGACCATTACGGTTGCCGGCGCCAATATTGCCCCCTCAGACCTGCGTATGGTTGCCTACCTGCGCAGGGATGCCGACAAGGCACAAGTGCGCGAGCGCGTAAAGATGAGCGACGAACTCATCAAGAAAGTCAACAGGGTGCTGCGCGAGACCTTCGATGCCAAGCGTGATATTTCCAACGAGGACGAGCTTACCGCCACGGTGGTCGATACACTTACGGGCTACAAGAACGAGTGCGTGGAGCTCACGAACAACAACTTTACGGGCTTGGCCCCAGCCTACCCGTACCCGGGCCTAAAGGTGCTGGAAGATGGCATTACGCTGACCACGCGCCTGCTGGACAACCAGAACGATGCCCAGGCGCTCTTCAATGCTTTCGTAAAGGCACAAGACGATTTGGACGATTGGAAAGAGGGCTACGACCAGGTCGTGTTCTTCTTTGAGAGCCAAAAGCCCGTCTTTGATAAGGCCGTTGCGTTTATGGGCCTTATGAAGGACGAGGGCTTCTACATGGACTCTAACGCCCAGGCGGTTGAGGCCAACAAGCGTATTGAGCAGATTCTTAAGAGTCCGCGTCCGTACCGCGAGATCTGCAAGCTCCATGACCTGATGGAGCCCGTCATGGCTGCCCATAAGCAGATGGTCGATGCCAAGCGCAAGGAGATGCTGGACGACATAACCGCACAGATGGCCCAGGTGCACGAATATGCCCAGAGCCAGGACGGCTATGCCAAGCTGGCCGAGCGCGCCATTGAGGACGCGGGCCGTATGGCTAAGTCGTTTGAGAGCCGCGTTCACGCTGCCACCAAGGCGAGCGAGCTTGCCGCGCTGAAGCAGCAGCTGATTGAGTATTGCGATCGCGCATGCGAGAACATCGATAAAGCTATCGATGAGGAGAAGGCCCGCCAGCAGCGTGAGAGCCGATTCGTAGAAGTCACGCCCAACGGTGAGACCGTTACTACGATCAAAGACCCGGGCAACGATGCTTCGGCGACCGTCGAGCCTGCACCCGCGCCTGCTCCCAAGAGGATTAAAAAGCTGCGCCTGGCCGACCTGGGCGAGCGCAAAAAGCTACAGAGCGAAAGCGATATCGATGCCTACCTTGGTCAGCTACGCGCTCGTCTGCTTGCCGAGTTGCAGGGCAACGACGCCATCCGCCTGAGCTAACCAAGGACCACCGGGGAAGGGGAGGCCGCCATGAACGATACCGCCATCAAGAACTACTGCATCTGGGCCCGCAACGAGCTCATCGCCGGCGTCGAGGCCCGCATGAGGCTCTATGGCGTGGCCGAGGGCGCAGAGCCCGCCGGCGCGACGGCGGTGGGCGGGCGCGCCCTGTCCCCGGAGGAGACCGGGTGGCGCGACGCCCTGCTGCGCGCCGCGGCAGAGGAGGGCGTCGAGCACCTGCGCGACCGCGCCGCCTACACCTGGTTCAACCGCATCGCCGCCGTGCGCTACATGGAGGTCCACGACTTCCTGCCCTCCCGCGTGCGCATGTTCACCCGCCCCGCGGCGGACGGCTCCTGGGAGCTGGGCAGCCAGGCCGCCGACGAGGCGCTCGACGTGGAGATAGAGGGGGCGGACCCGGTGCGCGTCGCCGAGCTCAAGCAGGCCGGCGAGGACGGGCCGCTGTTCCGCTACCTGTTCCTGGCCCAGTGCGCCGAGCTCTCCGGGTGCCTGCCCGGCGTGTTCCAGCCCGTGGACGCCTGCATGGCGCTGCTCCTGCCGGCAAACCTCATGGATGCGGACGGCGTCATCGGCCGCATGGTGGGCGACATCGACGAGGAGGACTGGGAAGACGTCCAGATCCTGGGCTGGATGTACCAGTACTACAACTCCGAGGTCAAGGACGCCTTCTTCGCCTCCAAGGCCAAGGAGACCCCCGACACCATAGGCCCGGCCACCCAGCTGTTCACGCCCGACTGGATCGTGCGCTACATGGTGCAGAACTCGCTGGGGCGCCTGTGGATGCTCAACAACCCCGCAAGCCCCCTGCGCGACCAGATGGAGTACTACATCGAGCCCGACGAGGCGCACGAGGACTTCATCAGGATCGCCGGCCCCGAGGACATCTCGCTCTGCGACCCGGCGTGCGGCTCGGGCCACATCCTGGTCTACGCCTTCGAGCTGCTGGCCAAGATGTACCTGGAGCGCGGCTACCGCGAGCGCGAGATCCCCGGGCTCGTCCTGTCCAGGAACCTGCACGGCATGGAGATCGACCCCCGCGCCGCCCAGATCGCGCGGCTGGCGCTGGCCATGTGCGCCCGCGAGCTCGATCGCCGCTTCTTCGGCCGCGGCGTGCAGGCCGACATCGCCGTGCTCGCCCCGGTGGCGCTGGGGGAGGGCGACGTGCCGCAGGGCAGCGCCCTGGCAAAGAAGAAGGACCTCCTCGACGCCCTGGCGCACCTGGACGAGGCGGGCTCGCTGCTCGCCCCGGGCGAGGGCGACCTCGCCGCGGTCCGCGAGGCGATAGAGCTCACCGGCGCCGACGGCCTGTTCGGCAGCAGCTCCAGGGAGAGGCTCCAGCGCGCCCTGGTCACCTGCGAGGCCCTGGCCCGCCGCCACGACTGCGTGGTGGCCAACCCGCCCTACATGGGCAGCTCCAGCTTCGGCCCCTTCATGTCCAGGTGGGTCAAGAAGAACTACCCCGACGTCAAGAGCGACCTGTGCACGTGCTTCATCGAGCGCGGCTTCAACCTGGCGAAGGACCGCGGCTACGCGGCCATGATCACCATGCAGAGCTGGATGTTCCTGGGCAGCTTCGAGAAGATGCGTTCCTCGCTCATCGGGTCCAAGTCGATCCTGTCTATGCTGCACCTGGGCCCCCGCGCTTTCGACGCCATCGGCGGCGAGGTCGTCAACGTCACGGCCGATGTCGTCTACAACGGCCGCGCGGCATGCGAGGGCGCCTACGTGCGCCTCGTCGACATCAACGGCAGCGAGGCCAAGCGCCAGAAGGCTCTCGAGGCGATTCGAAACCCCGACTGCGGCTGGTTCTACCGCCGCGACGCCGAGACCTTCACGCAGATCCCCGGCACCCCCATCGCCTACTGGGCTGGTAACGGTATGCTCGATTCTTTTTCGATGCTTACGAAACTAAAAGATGTATCAAGGCCTCATATTGGAATTCAGACTGGGGATAATGCCCGATTCATCCGTTCCTGGTGGGAAGTGTCTCGTTCGATAACCAATTGTGCAGCAAGCGATAAAGCCGCATCAATGAAATGGTTTCCTGTTTGGAAGGGGGGAGCCTTTCGAAAGTGGTTCGGCAATCTTGAAGAGGTTGTTGAATGGGAAAATGACGGCAAGAATGTCATCGGAAATGCCGAGGCAGAGCATCGCCGCGTAATGGATCTTCCTGCAAAGATGAAGCTGTGTCGAACGGTCTGCTGGTCAATGATTTCTTCTGGAAAGCCATCCTTCCGCCTGTTTCCTGAGGGCGGTCTCGTTGAACATGCGAGCTCTGGTTTCTTTGACACCCGCGTGTCTTTAATGTCAATCGTTGCTCTCTGCAACAGCTCGGTTGCTACTTCGATGCTTGATTTGATTTCCCCGACACTAAATTATGAAGTTTCCAAAATCGGTTCATTGCCACTTGCTGATGGCGTCGAGAACGATGCTTCGATTGAATTGCTTGCAAATCAGGCGGTCGATATTGCGGAACTAGATTGGGATTCGTTTGAAACCTCTTGGGATTTCAAACGCCATCCGCTTCTCTAGCCAAGTTTGATTAATCGCTCATGAGGACTGTGGGGTGCGTTCGTCCTTGTTTTTTTGACAATGTAGCCCAAGCCTTTCATCTCTGTATATACCGATCACCGACCAATTTTATTTAAATCAGGATTGATAGCCATGAACGATACCGCCATCAAGAACTACTGCATCTGGGCCCGCAACGAGCTCATCGCCGGCGTCGAGGCCCGCATGAGGCTCTATGGCGTGGCCGGGGGCGCCGAGCCCGCCGGCGCGACGGCGGTGGGCGGGCGCGCCCTGTCCCCGGAGGAGACCGGGTGGCGCGACGCCCTGCTGCGCGCCGCGGCAGAGGAGGGCGTCGAGCACCTGCGCGACCGCGCCGCCTACACCTGGTTCAACCGCATCGCCGCCGTGCGCTACATGGAGGTCCACGACTTCCTGCCCTCCCGCGTGCGCATGTTCACCCGCCCCGCGGCGGACGGCTCCTGGGAGCTGGGCAGCCAGGCCGCCGACGAGGCGCTCGACGTGGAGATAGAGGGGGCGGACCCGGTGCGCGTCGCCGAGCTCAAGCAGGCCGGCGAGGACGGGCCGCTGTTCCGCTACCTGTTCCTGGCCCAGTGCGCCGAGCTCTCCGGCTGCCTGCCCGGCGTGTTCCAGCCCGTGGACGCCTGCATGGCGCTGCTGCTGCCCGCAAACCTCATGGACCCCGACGGCGTCATCGGCCGCATGGTGGGCGACATCGACGAGGCCGACTGGGAGGACGTCCAGATCCTGGGCTGGATGTACCAGTACTACAACTCCGAGCGAAAGGCTGAGGTTGATGCTGCTGTCAAAAAGGGTGCGAAGGTTCAAGCGAACGACCTCGCCCCTAAGACACAGCTCTTTACCCCCGACTGGATCGTGCGCTATATGGTCGATAACTCCCTCGGCCGCCTGTGGATGCTCAACAATCCCCAAAGCCATCTTCGAGAGCAGATGGCGTATTACATCGAGTCCGATGCGGAGCACGAGGACTTCATCCATATCTCTGGTCCTGAGGACATTACGTTCTGCGACCCGGCGTGCGGCTCGGCACATATCCTTGCCTATGCATTCGAGCTGCTGGTGCAAATGTATCTTGAGCGTGGCTACCCCGAGCGTGAGATTCCTGAGCTTGTCTTGACGAAAAACCTGTACGGCATGGAGATTGACCCACGTGCCGGACAGTTTGCCAGCTTGGTTCTAGCCATGTGCTCCCGTGAGCACGACCGCCGTTTCTTTAAGCGCGGTGTATCTGCGAACATTCTCACCCTGAAGCCCGTCGTATTCGAAGAGGGCGACCTTCCTGAAGGGTGCGCGCTTGCCAAGAAACGTTCCCTCTTGGACGCCCTTGCCCATCTTGACGAGGTCGGATCGCTCCTTGTTCCCGATGGCGCGGATATCGCGGCGATCAGCGAGGCGATTGAGCTTTGCGGCGGCTTGCAAAGTGGCTTGTTCGCCGGCAATACGCAAGAGAAGCTTAAAGATGCGCTTGCCGACTGCGAAGCGCTGTCTTCGAAGTTCTCGTGCGTGGTCGCTAATCCTCCTTACTTGGGTAGTTCTGCATTCGATCCATTCATGTCTAAGTGGATAAAGAAGAACTACGCCGACGTGAAGAGCGACCTGTGCACATGCTTTATCTCGCGCATTTTCTCGCTCACGGAGGAAGCAGGCCTTGCGGGCCTTGCAACGTCGAATAGCTGGATGTTCTTGTCGTCTTACGAGAACCTACGCCAGCAATTGGTTGCCACCAAAACTATTGATAGCTTGGTGCAGCTTTCTGTCCACGGATTCCATGGTATCGCTGCCCAGGTATGCACATTTGTAATTAGGAACAAGCACGTCGCAGGCTATCGCGGTGGCTATATCAGGCTGAATGATTTTGATCATTGGACGCTGCAGGAAGGTAAGACCCTCGAGGCGATCCGAAACCCCGACTGCGGCTGGTTCTACCGCCGCGACGCCGAGACCTTCAAGCAGATTCCCGGCACCCCCATCGCCTACTGGCTTGGGCAAGGGGCACGTCTTTCTTTCAAAGAAGGATTACCGCTTTCCGCAATCAGTTCGCTTGCTCAGGGGTTAAAGTGCGGTGATACTGATCTCTTTGTTCGGTGCTGGTTTGAGTGCTCGTATCGGGACATTCTTGGCGTTGCAGGGAATCCATCTCGGGCCAAGTGGCATTTTATGCTTGACGGGGGCGACTACAGGAAATGGTCAGGAAATCAGACCGACGTTGTTAACTGGTCAGATGATGGATATGAGATTAAGACTAATAGGGATAAAAATGGAAAAGTTAGAGCACGTGTCCAAAATGAGAGGTTTTATCATAGAAACGGCACATTAACCTGGTCCGCACTTACAAGTGGTCCAATTAGCGTTCGAGCCTGTTCGGATAATTCACTCTGTGGCGGAGCGGGCTATTACATTGTTCCGAACGACCAAGAGGAAAGGCTTTTCATTCTTGGGTTGCTTAATAGCTCTATAGCGCAATATCTCAAGCTAGGACTGAGTCAGACTCTCAATAATGAAGTTGGAGACCTTAAGCGCATTCCTGTTTGTAGACAAGATTCTTCTAGCGATGAAATTGCGGAAATAGTTCAAGAATCTTATCTGGCATCCGTTTCTGACTGGGATTCGTTTGAAACTTCATGGGATTTCAAACGCCATCCGTTGGTGTAGGTGTTTGTGATGACCCTAACTGAGCAATACGCATTCCTAAACTGGCGTATGGACAAGCTGGATCGCTCTCAAAACTATGCAATGATGGCAGAAGGCTATTGGAAAGCTGCAATTAGGCTCCTTGATTCCCTCTTGGGTGACAACGCAGGACACGACGCTGACGCAATAGTCTTTCCAATACTGTTCGATGCTCACCAGTCGTTGGAGCTGTACCTCAAGGCAACTCGAATAGCCGTTTGTGAGGCAAAAGGTGCCAATCCATGGAGCGTCAACATTAAATCTATCCACGATCTTGATAAATTGACGTCTTCTTTGAACTCGGCTCTTGGCATCGGTGACGAGCGGCTCACGAGAGCCAAGGAAACAACTGCTTATTTTGAGCTTGTTGACCTTTTGGAATCTGTTGGCGATGATAGCGAGGGCGGCTACTACGTCGACTTCGCTCGTTATCCGGAAAAGGAATCCGGCAAATCATACGTTTTCGTAAGAAGCGACAGGTTTGTATTAAAACTTGAAGAGTTAAAGGGCATTATTAACGACGGATGCCAGTTTATGGAAGGATTTTACTGGCTTTGGCAAGAACGGATCGATACTGTTCGGTGCATGAAAGCTGATTTGGAGTAAGGATCATATTCATAGAGATCATGGCGGCATAAATGAACTAGAGCACCATTCAGAAGGAGTCTTGGCTGGATTGTCAGACGAGTCATTGGGCCTTGCGGCTGGTTTGGGATATATCTCAAATTCATATGTATTTGTGCGTGCGGGTGAATGTTGTGATTAACCAGGGTCGAACCACGGCTTTCGAGCTTTCAAGATTGATTGCGCGAGGTCTCGAATTGGACATCGCTATTTACAAAGAGGTTGGACGGGATGCGTTCTTTGAATTCAGCCCTGATGACGATGCGGTATATGTTGCGAACGTTCCTTTGCAGGATATTGAAGAGAAGGAGAAAAAAGCTCTAAACACCGCTGTTTCTTATGAGATTTTGCTGTCGAAGGCAAGGGAAATAGCCAGGGATTGTTCGTATGGCATGGATTATAGGGACTGCTTTCTGTATTGCGTTTTCGCTACACTCCATGAGTTTGGACACTTTGATACCCGTCAGCGTCTTTTGGCTTCCGATTATATGAGGCTCGCAAACGAGCGTGAACGTCTTCTTGCGCAGCTCAAGACCAAGCTTCAAATAGCTTCCAACCTTAATCGTGACGAAAGAGATAGTTGGCGCGAATACGAGCTCGGCTATAGGAACATTCCTTTTGAAAAAATTGCCGATGACTATGCCGAGAAGCTGATGCCTGAGGTTCTTGCTGCGCTCATTGCAAAGGATTGAGCTTATGAAACAAAATGAGTCACTTGAGCTTCGCTGCGAAATGGCGACCATGCATGACTTCTTTCTAAACAAGATTGACGATTCAATTGAGGGAGGGCTGTATTTTGAAGCGGCTTGGTTAATCTATTCATGTCTCGAAAACCGGTTCTTTCGCGTCCTAGATAAATACAAGCGTAAATGTAAGTATTGCATTAAGGGTGGCAAATGCCGCAAGGGGAGTAATCAGCTCGCGATATCGACCAAGGTCAATTGTGTTGAGAGACTGCACAAGGCAAAGGTGGAGTGCATTAGTGAATCGTTTTCGAACGAATTATTTGATGAGGTCAAGAAATGGATTAAATTGCGTAATAATTTAATGCATAACCTCTTATCTCTTGAACATTACGAAGACCATTTCGATAACGATTTTAAAGATCTTGCTTTAAGCGGGAAGAGAATCGTCGAAGACGTTTACGGAGCTTGTGCAAAATTCAGGGAGTCGTTCTTCCAGCCTGATTATGAATTTGTATTTCCGGAGTCATGTATGGAGGAGTGTCCCTGTAAACCTCGAAAACAGAAGACGGCTGAGACTGGGTAGCTATTATGACGCTCTGCTAGGCTTCTCTTCTGGGCACTTCCGATTGCTGTCTTTGTTATGTACATAGATGTATGTTTTCTGTCTCAAGGGAAAGCTGTTCAGGCGGCAACACCGGCGCTCTATCTTCCGTTTCTGGAGGTCATGGTGCAGAATACCGGCCATAAGAAAAACGATTCAACCGCTTTACAAGGGGACTTCTCTTTACGGGATGCCCTCTATTTTTATGTCGTGACAATCGAAAAGTATTGCATTGCCAGCCGGTGTTATATTCGACCCCAACGGTTGTAGCTCAATACCTACCGCTCGCACTTGTTGCTCAACAAATGATGAGGTTGATGGGCTAAGTTGATGGCAGTGTTCGGCCAATGCGAGGGGATAGAGGGGATCGAAGTCCTCCTCGTAAACGCCCCAAAGGAAGTCGAATATCTTCAGAAACCTAAGCGAAAGGTTAATCCAAATGGATTTGGTGACTTCTTTTTTCCACCTGCTGTCCGATTATTGCGTTTGCTTTGACGATGGAATGATCACTTGGGACGGTCATCATCACGCTGCGACCGGTTTGCATGTCGATAACGAAAAGGTGCCCGAGCTTACCGAGTTTGCCACGCAGGGCGGCTTTGATGATCTGAATGATTACCTCAACTGCTTTGTCGACGGTTTTCTGAATAACCTGGTTGAGGCCGATGAGGATCTCATTGTTCCCAGGAGCGCAATCCACGAGGCGCTTTACCCTATGCTTCGAGAAGGGGATTTGACGGGCCTTGTTTTGGCTGATTTCTGCGGCTGTAACAAGGCGCTCGTAATCGACAATCCGGCCCCCGATGCGTATTGCGTAATGTATGACACGCGAATCGCTCGCGGTATTCCGCAGTTCTTCAACTTGGTCACACGCATGCTTTGGGATATGCGCCAAGGGCTGCGTAGCCAGCAAGGCGCCTCGTTTAAGGTGACGTTTGTTGCGGCGAGGAACGTCGATTTATCTATGCTGGTCGTAGACGACGTGACGGACGTTCCGGGCGTGCAGGAAAAGCCGGCAACGATGATGGTCTACTCTGCTCCGACGATTCAGCTGGACACCTCGGCCTCAGACGGATGCGGCGCGGCGTCTGCCCCTGCGGGAGGGGAGCGGCCTGGTAACGCAGGCGGTGATAAGAAGGTTGCTGCAAACGAGGGCGACCGTGTATGGGGCAATGCGTTTTCCGTGGCGCTTCCCGATGGCTGGATTGTCGATTCCGACCCCAGCCAAAAAGATACCTTTGTTTTAAGCCCCGCTTCGTCCAACAGGCGCATGGAAGGGGCTCAGGTTCTTTATTCGTGGCGCCCTGAAACACCAGAGGAAATGCGCATCATGGACCAGCTTGAGGTTCGTCGCGCTGTGGTTAGGAACATCCACTTCCCTCCCATAAACAACATGGTTCCCAGAGGACTTGAATATCACGAAGTTCAGGGTGATGGGTGCATTGTCGCTGTCGTTCAGGTTGGCGTGGGACTTCCTGGCATGGATACGGGGATTGGCCTGGAGTTCTATGTCTACCCTCTATACCGTGACAACGACTGCATGCGCGTGACGTTCTATTCATGGGATCGGGATCGTGTTGATGAGGCCCGCACGTTTGTCGATGGACTCGCGTCGACCGTTCGTCTTAATAAGGTGGAGCCTCTCAGTTGGGACATTGCGTTTAAGAAATGCTTTGAAACTAAGGTCGAGCCTGAGGAGTTCAGGGAGCTTGCATTCCAGGGCGTTTCTCTTTTGATTTCTATTCGCCAAGGTGTTTATACGTCAGCAGTATACGAGACCAGTTTGCTAGACGGTAATACTGCGCTTGATAGGGAGAATGCCGGTTTAAAGGCTTTGGCTCAGCTAAATGCGGATTCCGAGCGTTATCTGGATCGCATTCTTGACGCGGTCGATGCCCAGGAGCGCTTCTACGGAAAAGAGAGCTCCGTATATCAGGACATTCGCTCTACCGCAGCTAATGTTATTGATGTTGCTTTACTGAGGGCATCTAATTGCGACCTCGAAGACGGGCGTAACGCAGAGGCCATCCTTGCCCCTTCCGAGCACATGCGTGAGATTCGCGCCCGCATTGGACTGGACCCGGCGCCGGCGCCCGTTGCGCCGGAGAAGAAGGCCGCGCCGGAGAAGAAGGCTGCTGCGCCCGCCAAGGAGGAGAAGGCGGCTGCGCCCGCCAAGGAGAAGAAGGCTGCTGCGCCGGCTGAGGAGAAGACCGCAGAGCCTGCCAAGGAGGAGAAGGCGGCTGCGCCTGAGAAAAAGAACGACGTGGTCATCGAGAAGAAAAAGGCCGAGGACGAGAAGCCTCAGCCGTTCCAACCAAAGTCTTGGGCAGAGGACGAGACGAGGGATAGGGTCTACGCGCTTGCCGATCGATGCAATGAGATGCGCGGCGATTATTTTGACGCCAAAGCGAACAAGGCGAGGCGCCAGCGCGAGCTAGATTCGATTGTCGACGATTTGAATGAGGCAATCTCAAAATTCGATTACTTTCGGGACCTAGAGCGCAAACGAGAGCAGCTGGCAGAGCTAAGAAACAACCTTAATAATGAGGCCTCTAGCTGCGAGAAAGAGCTTCAGTCGTTTGGATTGTTCGACATTAGCAATAAACGTCAAGCAAAGAAGAAGCTCTCGGATCTTACCGAGCATATAGAAAAGGTCGATTCCAGCCTTAAGGCGATCGAGGTCAAACTCTCCAAGGGCTCAAGTAAGCTCGTCAAAGCAAAGGTCGATGAGTTGCGACAGCAAAAGAGCGATGCCCAGCTAGCGTTTAAAGAGGCCGAAGCGAACTTCGAACAAATAGAAGCCGAAAAGAAAGAGCGCAGGGCTAAGCTCGAAGCATTCTGTGCCAGCGTGCCAAAAAGTGACCGATTTGATGAATGCTATTGGGATGCCGATTGGCAGATGCGACAAGCGTACGATCGCAAGAGGAAGGCTAAGACCGATCCGGAAAACAAGCGGCTTGCGAAGCAGTTTGCGCAAACAGTTGACGTTGGGGAAGTATTTACTTTATATGACATGATGGACGCTGTTGACGGAATAGATACGTTCTCAAAAGCGGGCGTTGTTTGCTATATGTATGACAGGACTCATTCAGTAAAAAAGGTTGCTCCGATTAACAATCGCACTGCTTATGTGT
The DNA here is from genome assembly GCF_052064015.1 of Collinsella sp. HCP3S3_D1. Taxonomy (NCBI): domain Bacteria; kingdom Bacillati; phylum Actinomycetota; class Coriobacteriia; order Coriobacteriales; family Coriobacteriaceae; genus Collinsella; species Collinsella sp. HCP3S3_D1. Next base: position 68,018 of record NZ_JBQHWK010000003.1, on the reverse strand, counting down.
TGACCGATAAAAGGTTCATGGATATATGGGACGATTGATTTTGAAGCAGAAGTCGGATGTATTTTGCAGGGGCATCTCTAGGGATGCCCCTCCCGTTTTTATGTCGAGCCAGCATTGGATTCAGGCATAAAAAATGCCGGGGGGAAGCCCCCGGCTCTTGGAGGTCCCTCTATTCGAGGGTACCAACCTTTTTATACCACGAGACGAGGAGTCTATTCAAGTAGAAATTATAATGACCAAACACATGTTCGTCAATCTGCCTGGGGTTTTAGGAATATGCCGTGGTCTGGTCTGAGATAGTGGGTCATGTTCGTTCGTGCTGTTTTGGTTGGGGTGCTGCGGCTATGGCCCTATGGCTACCGCTCGCACTTGTTGCTCAACAAATGGTGGGGCTGGTGGAGTAAGTTAATACATACTGGCTGCGCAGCGGGGTTCGCCTGTAGTGGGCGTGCCCTCAAAATGGTGTCTCAGAATGCTCTGCATAGGGCGCTATAAGCTTTGCCGTCGGGTAGACTTGTCTATGTTGACTTAGCTAGTTTTATTGGGCTTTTAATCGGTCCTGATTGGATGGGATAGAGATATGGCAACGTTGCTCGCCGATAAATACGAGGCTCGCAAGGCCGAGGTCAATGCTCGCTTTGAGCAGCTTCGCGCTAACGAGGAGGAGCTCAACCGAATCTTTGCCAAGATCTACAACATGGAGGGCGAGGTGCCCATCGAGGTCGAGGACAAGTACGTCTCGGTGGCGCGCATCTTCGATACCGCCGACGAGATTCCCGAGAGCTACAAGGGCAACAAGTACGTGCGCACCAAGCGCGACGAGATTACCTCGCTTATAAGCTATGCCGTGGGCTGCATGTTTGGTCGCTATTCGCTGGACGTGGACGGTCTGGTCCTCGCCGACCAGGGGGCCACGGTTAACGACTACCTGGTCAAGATGCCCGATCCCGATCACGTGACCTTTATGCCCGATGGCGACAATGTGCTGCCCATCACCGATGACGAGTACTTTGACGACGACATCGTTCGCTACTTTATCGACTTTGTGCGCACCGTGTACGGCGAGGAGACGCTCGAGCAGAACCTAGCCTTTATTGCCGAGGCGCTCGGCGGCAAGGGTACCTCGCGCGAGGTAATTCGCGCCTACTTTTTGAAGGACTTCTTTAAGGACCACTGCCAGACCTACAAGAAGCGCCCCATCTACTGGTTGTTCGACAGCGGCAAGAAGAACGGCTTTATGGCTCTGGTCTACATGCACCGCTATACGCCCGATCTGCTGGCGCGCATTCGTACCGACTATGTGCACGAGCAGCAGGAGCGCTATCGCTCGCAGATCGCCGACGCCGAGGACGCGCTGGCCACGGCCGAGCGCGGTGAGAAGGTCGCGCTGACCAAGCGCATCAAAAAGCTGAAGGACCAGCTGACCGAGACCGTTGCCTACGAGGAAAAGCTGCATCACCTGGCCGACCAGATGATCAAGATTGACCTGGACGACGGCGTTAAGGTCAACTATGCCAAGTTCCAGGATGTGCTGGCAAAGATAAAATAATGCACACGTGATTACGCGTTACGCGAATTGTTTTGACCGGTATGACAGTGGGATTGTTAGATGGCAAAGTTCGATGTAATTGAAGAGCTGGCGGCGCGCTTTGAACAGCCGCTGCCCGATTGCCGTGAGCGCCGCGTGGTGGTGTGGCACGACGCGGAAGGCGAGTTTGCCGCCACGTTTGCCGAGCTTGCCGAGGGCGGCTTTGGCGAAGCGGTAGAGCAGCGCCTGCCGCGTCCGGTGCGCTTTGTGGAGGCTTGCGACGGGCATATGTTTGAGGTCAAGCGCCTTATCGCCCGCGAGGACACCACGAGCGACATGCTGGTGTATCGCCAGCAGGGGCGTGGCGGCCTCGAGGGCGATTGGCTGGCCGATGTTGAACTGTACGCCGATCAGTTCTCGGCGGACTATCTGTCGCTGCTGGCCGATCAGCTGGGGGCCTCGAACGCGCGGGATATTCGCAAGGCACTGCAGGCGCACAAGTCGTTCTTTGCCGCCAAGGGCCGCGTCGCCAAGTTTTCTAAGTGCATGCCCGCGCCTGCGTGCGCGGCCGATGTTGAGCTGGGCCTGCTGGCTGCCATGTTTGGCGGCTCCGATCCCAGCGCTGCCACCATGCCGTTTATTGTGCGCGCATGCCTGACTATGCTGCTGCGCGATGGCCCGGAGGCACTGGCGGAACTGGCGCAGAAGTTTGAGGCCGCCGATAGCCTTGCAGCCTTTGTGCGTCAGCGCACGGGCTTTGAGGGTACGCTGTTCGAGCGCGATTCGCTCCAGGATTTTGCCGCCCATGTGCTGCTGACGGCCTCAGCCTCGCTGGTGCCGGCGGCTGCGCTGCAAAAGCTTTCCAACCATATTGCGCCTGCCTATGCGCCGTATTGCATTGCCGTTGTCCGCGAATGGGCGGGCGATGCTGCGGCGTCTGATGACCTGCGCGAGATTTGCGAGCTGGTCCAGGACGCGTGCGGCCTGCGCCATGTGTTTGGTGCTCTGCCTACCGACGATCTGCTGCGCCTGGATGTATTCCCGTGCGTTGATGAGGCCATTTTGAGCGACCTGCTCGCCTCGCTGGCGCAGGGTGCCGATCGCGTTGACGAGGCGCGTCGTGTTGCCGCGGCCCGTCGCGACCTGTGCTGGTACGACGATGTCGCCTGCTACTACCAGGTGCTTTTGGCGCTGGCCGACATGGCAGCCTTTAAGCGCGACCATGCGGGTGGATTCCATATTGCCCAGGCGGCCGAGGTATGGGAGACCTATACCACAGATTGGTGGCGCATGGATGCTGCATACCGCGCGCTGCGCCAGGCCAACGAGCGCTGCAAGCTGCGCGGTGTCGACCTGTTGGAGGAGCCCGAGCGCCGCGCGGTCGAATGGGCCGAGAACAACTACGTTAACTGGTATCTGACCGAGAGCAACGCGTGCTGGGCCAATGCCGCCCAGGCGCAGTGGCGCGATGCCGGCTATGTTGGGGGCATCGCTCGCCAAGACCTGTTTTATTGGGAGACGCTGCCCACGTATACCGGTAGTGCCAAGGCCAAGGTGGTCCTGATCAGCGATGCGCTGCGCTACGAGGTAGCGCAGGACGTGGCTGCCGCTTTGGAGCGCGAGCGCGGCGGCGAGGTGCGCATGGGTAGCGTGCAGGCGATGTTTCCCTCTATTACCGAGATGGGCATGCCGGCGCTGTTGCCGCATCAGGCCATGACGCTCAACATGGAAACGGGCGCCGTGCTGCTCGATGATATGCCGACGGGTTCTACGGTCGATCGTCAAGCGGTTCTGCAGAAGGCCGCGCCTACGGGTCGTGCCCTGAGTGCCGCAGCGTATCTGGACATGTCTGCCGCCGACCGCAAGGAGCTGCTCAAGTCCAGCGAGATCGTGTACCTGTATCACAACAAGATCGACGCGACGGGGGAGAAGCTCGCCACCGAAAGCGATGTGTTCGATGCGTGCGCCGAGAGCGTGGACGAGCTGGTCTCGATCGCCAAGCGCGTGTGCACCGACGCGCCAGGCGCCCGCGTGACGATTACGTCCGACCACGGCTTTTTGTACACGGCCAACGAACTGCCGGAATGCTTGTTCCTGGGCAAGAACGACCTGCCCGACGATCCGGTGCTGTTTGGCAAGCGCCATGCGGTGGTCGCTCAGGGCGACACCTTGGCTGATATCGCTAACGGCGCGGACGGTAGCCCGTGTTTAGCCATGAACATGGACCATGTGGTGCCGGGCGGCGGCTACGTTGGCTTGGCTCCGCGCGGGATCGTGCACTACAAGCGACCCGGCGGAACCAAGCGCTACGTGCATGGCGGCGTGAGTCTGCAGGAGCTCGTGGTGCCGGTGGTCGGGTATCGCCGCCTGAGTGCGTCCTCAAAGGAATTCGTTGATACGCAGACTGCGAAGCTGCGCGTGCTGAGCGAGAGCCGCCGCGTTACCAACTCGCTGTTTGGCATTAAGTTGCTGCAGGAGGAGGCCGCTACGGGCAAGGTGCTGCCGTGCGAGTACGAGCTGGTGTTTACCGACGAGACCGGCAACGAGGTGAGCGATGTTGCTCGCGTGCATGCGGACATGACTTCGCCCAACCCGCAGGACCGCGTGGTCGAGGCTCGATTTACGCTTAAGACGGGTGTGTCGTTTGGGTCCGGCTCGTCCCATTTGCTGGTTTGCCGCGACGCCCAGTCGGGCAAGATCGTTTGGCGCGAGACGTATACCATCGCCGTTTCGTTTGCCCCTGTTGCTGACTTTGGTTTTTAGGAGTGTGCCCTATGATTGATAGCCATGACGACAATCTGTGGGAAGTTCCCTCGATTGATGTGGGTGTGCCTGCGGAGGCTGCGGCGTCCGTTGAGGCTGCGGCGCCTGCCCCGGAGCCGGTTGCTGCCGCGCCCGTTGAGGCTGCGGTGAACGCCGAGGACGAGTCCTCGACCGATGGCTATGACCAAGCTGTGGCCGAGGCTCCCGAGGATGAGGGCTACGACATGGACGGGCTGGACGGCAAGCTGCTCGAGCACTTTGCTGGCAAGATCGTGCGCAAGGACCTGACTGCCCTTATGAAGCGCGGCGCCAACGTGCCAACCTTTGTGCTTGAGTATCTGCTGGGCATGTACTGCTCAACCGATGACGAGGAAGCCGTGGCAGAGGGCCTGGATCGCATCCGCAGGATCCTCACCGATAACTACGTGCGTCCCGACGAGTCCGAGCGCATTAAGTCCAAGATTCGCGAACTGGGCCGCTTTACCATCATCGATAAGGTGACGGCCAAGCTCGACGAGTACAAAGACATCTACGTGGCGTCGTTTGCCAACCTGACCATCGAGCCGTTTGTAATGCCGGCCGAGTACGTGCGCGACTATTCCAAGATTCTGCAGGGTGGCATTTGGTGCATTATGAGCATCGAGTATCGTCATCCCGTGGATGAGGAAGACGAGTTTGGCATGGAGGTCTTTGGCGACGATGCGCCGCGCCGCTCCAAGGCCAAGCGCAAAAAGCGCGGCCCCGAGGACTCTCCGTTTAGTGTGGCGTCGCTCACGCCCATCCAGATGCCCAACCTGGACCTGGATGCCATGATCGACGAGCGCCAGTATTTCTCGCGCGACGAGTGGCTCAACATGCTGTTGCGCTCCGCTGGCTATGAGCCCAGCGAGCTTTCCGAGAAAGAGCGCATGCACTTTATCGAGCGTATGGTGCCGCTCATCGAGCGCAATTACAACCTGTGCGAGCTGGGTCCCCGCGGCACCGGCAAGAGTCACATTTACAAAGAGGTCTCGCCCTACGCCATCTTGCTCTCTGGCGGCCAGACCACCACGGCCAACCTGTTCGGCCGCATGAACTCCATGCGCGCCGATCGCGTGGGCCTGGTGGGCCACTGGGATTGCGTGACGTTCGACGAGGTCGCCGGTATGCGCTTTAAGGACACCAACGCCGTGCAGATCATGAAGGACTACATGGCGAGCGGCAGCTACGCGCGCGGCCGCGACCAGATTAACGCCGATGCCTCTATGGTCTTTGAGGGCAACATCAACGACACCGTGCAAAACGTCCTTAAGACCACGCACCTGTTTGATCCGTTCCCGCCGGAGTTCAACAACGATTCGGCCTTCTTCGACCGTATCCACTATTACCTGCCGGGCTGGGAGATTCCCAAGATGCGCTCGAGCCTGCTGACCGGGCATTATGGCCTGATCACCGACTGCCTGTCGGAGTTTTGCAAAGAGATGCGCCGCAAGGACTTTACGCACCATATCGACCGTTACTTCCGCTTTAACAGCGACTTTAACAAGCGTGACGAGATCGCCGTGCGCAAGACCTTTAGCGGCCTGGCCAAGCTGCTGTTCCCCGACGAGGCCATGGACAAGGACGACGTGCGCTGGCTGCTGGATTACGCCATCGAGGGCCGTCGCCGCGTAAAGGAGCAGCTCAAGATTATGGCGGGCGTTGAGTTTATCGACGTTAACCTGGGCTATATGGATGCCGACAACCCGCAGGACGTGCACGTGGTGCGCGTGCCCGAGCAGAGCGAGGACACGCTGATTCCCGACGGGCCGCTGCTGTCCGGCCACGTGTTTGGCGTGGGCAGGTCGCAGGGCGGCGAGGTTGCCGTGTACAAGCTGGAGAACAAGGCCGTTGCCGGCGAGTGCAAGTTTAAGCACGAGGGCGTGGCCTTTAACAAGCCGGTGCGCGATACGCTGGAGGCCGCGTTCGACAACTTTGTGAACCTGGCGAACCGCGTGGCGCCGGGGATGCACATTGGCTCCAAGGATTATCTGCTGTTCTACAACGACCTGCAGAGCAAGGGCCTGTCCGAAGAAGTTTCACTCGCCGAGTTCGTGGGCCTGTGCTCCGCGGCGTGCAACCGCCCGGTGATGCCTGCGCTGGCGATTCCGGGAATCTTGCGCATGTCGGGCTCTATGGACGAGATCCGTGGGCTCGAGGACATTATGCGCGTGGCCAAAAACGCCGGCGCCAAGCGCGTGATTTTGCCGCTGAGCGCCATCGCCGGCCTGCAGAGCGTGTCGTCCGAGATTATCTCGGGGTTGAGCCCGGTGTTCTACATGGATGGTGACCCGGTCGACGCCGCGAAAAAGGCACTGGATCTGTAGGAGTGCGGGTGAGTGGGGCGTTCGGTGTTCGGGTGCACCGCGTACATGTTGGTGCGTAGTGCGTGAGGAGGCCTACCGTGGCAGACGAGCGTTCTGTTGGTGAGCTGCTCGACGAGCTGTTTGGCTTTGAGTCGGTAGCCAAGCGCCAGGTGGCGCTTGAGCAGTACGATCGCGGGGAGCTGGTGCGCAAGGCGCGCTCCCGCGAGCTGCTGAGCGTGCTTAGGGGCGTCGAGGCTGCCGAGCGCGCTGCGCGCGACTCTGCCGTGCGGGCTGTTGATACGTACGTGCGCCGTGTTGAGGGCACTGCGCTTGAACGCGCTCGCAAGCAGGTGGGCATTGTCGGTCCGCTGCAGATGGAGCGCCGCTATGCTGCCTTTTTGCGCATGGATGACAAGGCCGAGCTACTGGCCCGTTTGGAGCAGACGCTCGCGTTTATCGAGGTAAAGCTGCGTGCGAATACGGCGGACAAGGTCCGCGCGGCGTACGATGCCGCGGGGGCTATGGTGCTACGGGACGCGGCGCGCCTGAATGGCGTGCGCGTTGTGGATGCCGTGCCTTTGGATGCCGACCTGCTGTGTACGCAGCTGGAACAGTTGCGCTGTGCCGCCGATGCGACAGACCTTGCGGGTATGATCACAGCGACGTTTAAGTCCGAGCTGAGTGCGACAGGGTCGCAGGGCGCCAGCGGGTCTGCGAGTGATGTTGCTGGCGATGTTGCTGGTGACGTGGCGTTGGAGCGTGAACTTACCAACGTGCGCGGCGCTGCGCAGAGGGCGCGCTTGGCCGCGCAGGCGTATCGGGCCGAGCGCGCCGCCCGCATTGCAGGGAGCACGGTTGAGCCTTCGGGGCTGCCGAAGCCTGCGTGCGTTGCGTGCGAGGCGGCGTGCGATGCCGGTTTGCTTTTCGAGTTGCTCGCTCAGGTTAAGAAGTCGTTTGAGACCTACCGTCGTATTGTTGCCGACGGCGGGTTGTTCTGCGCGTTTGGCTCTGGCTCGCCGCATGGGATTTGCAGGGGCTCGAGCTATTTCGACTACGATTCTCGGCTTGACGAAGACGTGCTGGTGGGCGAGTACGACGGCGCTACCAGGCATGATGTTCGGCGTGAGGTTCCGATTCCCGAGCTGGTGGATGAGGCTTCTGCCGAGGGCGGCGACTCGCTCGAGGTTGCCGTGGCACGCATGCGGGAGTTTAACGGGCGCCGCTACGATGGTGTGCTGGACGAGGACCCCGCGCGTCATGTGAATGCGTTTTGGTATGGACTCAAAAAGCTCAGCCAGTATTGCGAGGCCGCCGTGCGTGTGGACGAACGCGCTTGGGATTGCTTTATCGATAAGGTGCAGTTCGCCTACGATGAGCCCGTGGGGCGTTTGGCTGTGCAGATGGACGACAAGCAGATTGCGGCTTTTGTTGCTGCTGTGGATAAGCTTAGCGCTGCTGAGTAGGGACCTGGCTCGGCAGGAGGTTTCACCATGAAGATAGACGTTGATGTAGACCAGCTGCGCGAGAGTCTGCTCGATCGCGCGGGGAGTGCAGCAGGCGTGGGCTTTCCGGCTGCCATGCTCGACGTGATGGATATCGAGGACGAGTCGCCCCAAGAGCTCCTAGCCCGAGCCGAACGCGAAGGCCTCGACCTCCGTGATTTTGCCGCGGGCGACGATGACTAGGGTAGCTAATTTGAGACGGAGCGTCTGCTCCCGCAGCTGCGCGAAAATGCATGATAAGCCGTTCCAATGGAGCCTAATGAGGTCGCGACCGTTCTATTTTGACCGCACGCCGGCTAAGTGAGTAGGCTTTATTGGAAATCCCGAGCACACGACTAATTTGCTTCAATAAACCCGCAGGTCACAGACTTGTACTTTGGTGACGTGGTCGGCGATTCGGTAAAAGTCTACTCACTTAGTTTTGAGAGGCGCTAATTGTTCGCAACGAGACCCCAGCCGGGGCGATTGGTGCTCAAATGTAGTCAATTCGGGATGGCTGTCCCTTGCCGCTACGACGCCAGCGTGGCGATGACGGCTTTGTCGCCGGCGTATATATGGGTGTTGCCGTCGGGGATGATCGTTTGGCCGTCGCGCTTGAGCATCACGACGATAAAGGGGTGCTTGCCTTGTGGCACGTCGCGCAGGCGCTGGCCGGCCAGACGCCCGTGGGGAGTCACGGTGACCTCGCGCAGCGTAACCTCGGCACGCTCTTCAAACGTCGGGGCAGCCATCACCAACAGGTCACCTTCCTTGATCACAGTATCCCCGTTGGGAAGTACCGGATGTGCACCGTCGCGCAGCACCAGGACGACGAGCATGTTCGTAGCGTTGCCAATATCGGCAAGCGAGCGCCCGGCAAACGGATGCCCCGCGCCAACCTTGAGCTTAACAAACGACATGCCGTCCTCGTCGCGGTAGTCGTTAAACGTGCGGCGTACATCGCCGGCCGCATCGATCATGTCGAGCTTTTTCGCCACCGCCGGCAGCAGCGAGCCCTGCACCACAATGCTCGACACGGCAATCACAAAGACCAGGTCAAACAGGTCATGTCCACCGGGAACGCCGGCCACCACGGCAAAGAGGCTAAAGACGACCGAAGCCGCGCCGCGTAGGCCCGCCCAGCTTACGAGCGCTACCTGGCGAGGGTTTGTCTTAAAGGGCGCCAGGAGCAGACCGACGGCGATGGGGCGGCTCACGAAGAGCATAAACGCCATGAGCGCCAGGCCCGGTAGTAGCATTTGCGGCAGGCGCGCGGGCGTCACGAGCAGCCCGAGCAAAAAGAAGATGGTCATTTCGGCCATCTCGGTGAGGGTGTCAAAGAAGTGCGCCAGCTCGACCTTACCGGTGATGTCGCTCGCACCCAGCACAATGCCGGCAAGGTACACGGCTAAAAAGCCGTTGCCGCCCAGATAGCTCGGCAGCGCGTAGGCGACGATCGCCACGGCGAACAAAAAGATGGTCTGCGCGCCCTCGGCTGTTGCGTGTGCGCGCTCGATCAAGCGGCCCGATGCCCAGCCGATGACAAGGCCCAGGCCCACACCCAGGATGATCTGCTTGGCGAGCAGCACAGGGATGTTAATGTCGCCGCCCGCCGCGAGCGTGGCGAGTACCGCGGTGAGCATGTAAGCGACGGGGTCGTTGGAGCCCGATTCGACCTCGAGCAGCGAGTCGGTGCCACCTCTCAGCGACAGACTGTGCTCGCGCAGCACGCTAAAGACGCTCGCTGCGTCGGTCGACGCCACGACCGAGCCCAGCAGCAGGCCGCCGATCCAGTCGAAGCCCAGTGCGAAGTGCGCAAAGGCGCCGGTGATGCCGGCGGTGACGACGACGCCGAGCGTGCTCAGCAGCACCGCGGGCACGGCGACAGGTTTGGCGCGGTCGATGTTGGTGTTAAAGCCGCCGTAGAACATGATGAACAGCAGCGCCGTGCTGCAGACGGTTTCGGTGAGCGCATAGTCGCTAAAGTCGATGTGCGCCGGCCCGTTGACGCCCAGCAGCATGCCCAGCGCGATAAAGATGAGCAGGGTGGGGAAGGGGAGCTTTTTGCCGACGGGTTTGATGGTCAGGCACAAAATGATGACGAGGCCTATAAAGAGAAGTATCTGGTTCATGGATAGTGTCCGCTCCTGGGAGGTTGGCGTGGCACGGTCAGTTATCTGCGGTTATTTGTACCCAAAGATGGTGGGTTATGGGGGTGGATTGCGGGCGTGCGCATTTTCGACACGAGGCTGCGGCGTGTGCGACGTTGGTCGGGAATCAGCTGCCGGCGGTGCACCGTGAACTGCGCGCCCGGGCGTGCGGCTGCTAACGACCGTTGGCGACGCGGGGCTCTTCCCAGCTTTATTGCAACGGAGTACAATGGGTAACGTTTAAGTTCAACTTGAAGTTTTAGTTGTGGCTCCGGGCTTCGGCCGTAATGCAGGGAAAGGCGTTCCATGGCGATCTATGTGACATCCGATGCTCACGGGCACGTGCGCGCGCTGGACGAGGCCCTTTCCAAGATCTCGCTAACGTCCGACGACACGCTGTACGTGCTGGGCGACATGATCGATCGCGGTCCCGATCCGGTCGGCGTCATCAACTTGGTGCGATCGCTGCCCAACGCTCGCGTGCTTAAGGGTAACCACGAGCAGATTATGCTCGACGCGATCATTGGCCAGGACCCGCTCGATGCCGAGACCTGGGACATCAACGGCGGTTGGACCACGCGCCAGCAGCTCAACGATATGGAGTTTGAGGCATACGAGGAGCTGGTGCGCTGGGCTGCCGCCCTGCCACTCTATGCGGTGGCAGAGACTGCCGAGCGTCCGTATCTGCTGGTGCACGCCGGCATTCAGGCCGAGGCAGCGCGTGCGTTTTTGCTTGAGCATGGTGTTGATTGCGGTGACGGCAGGGGAGCGGTCGATGCCGATAGCGAGTTGCTGCAGCAAATGCTCGCCGTGCAGTCGTCCGATGACTTGCTCTGGATTCGCCATGGCTATTGGGATGCCCCGACGGGGCTGCTATCTGCCGAGGGCAAGGGTCCGGTCGTGGTGAGCGGCCACACGCCAACGGTGTCGCTCGGGCGTTATTGCGAGGTGGGCGGCCTGGCAGGGCTCGACGAGGAGTCGGGCCGCGGGCAGATGGTGCGCTTGGGCGGTGAGGATACCGCCGGTGTTCCCGACCGTATCGACATCGACTGCGCCGCCGCCACCGGCTCCGAGTTCGGCCGCGTAGGCATTCTGCGCCTGGACGATGGGGCGGAGTTCTATGCAAATATTCTCCCCGGCGAATAATCGGTGCAAAGGGTAGCTAATTTGGGACGGGGCTTTTTTGACTACTTTTGCCCTTCTGCCCATCAAATGATTTTTCTGGGACGGGGATTACATAATCATTTGGCTGCCCGCTGGCTAAGTGAGTAGGCTTTTTTGGAAATGCCGAGCACCCAACATGTTTGCTTCAACAAAACCGCAAGTCACAGGCTTGTGCTTTGTCGGTGTGGTCGGGGATTCGGTAAAAGTCTACTCACTTAGTTTTGCGTGATGCATATTGTCCGCGACGAGACCCCAGCCGGGGTGATTCCATCGCAAATTCCGGTGACCGGGGCAGCCAATTAGGCGCCGTACGGGTTGCGGGCTCGTTCTATGCGCTGGCGAATGTGGGCGTACTCGACAATCAACAGCACCAGCAGTAGGGCCATAACCGCCAGGTAGCTCACGACGGCACCCATCAGCCCCAGTAGGTTGATGAGGATCATCGGGAGCACCACGCTCACGGCAAAGCAAATGAGGTAGATCTTGGTGACATCGCCGGCGTGGCGCAGCACTGTGATAATGGCGTAGATAAAATCGATGGCTGCGGTGATGCCGCCGGCGACGACCATCAGCAGCGCCAATGTGCGGTAGCGCTCAAAGTTGAGGCCGTACATAAAGCTCATAAGGGGAATGCCGGGGCCTGCCATAAACGCGGCGCATGCGCCAGTGAAACCCAAGATCAGCGCCATGACGGCGACAATAATTAAGTCAAAGCGGCGACGCTTGCGCGGGTTAGCCCAAATGCTCGACAAACGCAAGAGCTGCGGTTTATAGATAAAACCAATGCTCAGCAAAATGGCCTGCGCCGGAAAGAATAGGGCATTAAAATACAGCTGATATTTGTAGGCCAGCGTGCCTTCCATCACAAACTTGGGCATGCTCTCGATAAGGTTGAACAAAAAGAGCGCGCCAAAGAGCGGGGCACACTGCGCAAAAAGGCGGCCGACTTCGCGTATGCTCACGCGACGCGATTTTTCGGTTTCGAGCAGGGCGAGCGGGGCGGTGACCAGCACAAGCGAGGCGATTGCTGTGACACCCATGGCCATGGCCGCGATGGGCATGCTGCGCGTGAGGAACAGTGCCGCGCTAAAGACCGCGATGACGCCGACGGAGCGCAGCGTTTGGCTCATGCCGGCCAAATAGAGCTTGTCGGCCTGCTGCAGGCGGCCCTCGTACACGTCGGCGATGCCGTCGATCACCTTATAGAGGTAGACGCCCAGGCCGATCGTCGCCATCTGCGCGTCATAGCCGCGGGCGCTGCTGTACATGAGGCCGCATCCTAGGGCGAGAGCTCCGCAAAGCCAGCGGTTGAGCTGGTAGGAGGCAAAGGACGTCTTCTCGTCGATGTCCGAGACCTGAAAATTGCGCACGCCGTAGTTGCACGCGATCATGATGAGCGTGCCGGTGACAAAGGCGATGGAGAACTTGCCGGCTTCTTCGGCGCCCACAAGCTGCGTAGACACGATAGTGAACAGCGGAAACGCCATGCCCCACACGGCGGTGCCGAGGGTATTCCAAAGGTAGTCGCGACGGGTGGCGTGCTCCTCGTATTCGGCTTCCTGCATGGAGAAACCGCCGCCGTAGACGGCGCCGAGCAGGCGGTTCCACCAGGCGTTGGCCACGCGGTGGATGGGGCCGGGCTGGCGATCGCGCTCGCGCCGACGACGCGTGGCTTGGTCGCTATTTGGCCCGCCGGCGTTACGCTGGCTTAGCTCCTGGATGCGCGCGAGCTCCTCGGCGGTGTGCGAGGCGGGGAACAGGCCGTTCTCGATGCGTCCGCCCTGTCCGTGCGCCCCGCCCGATACAGCGGGGTTGGCGATGCCGTTGCGGCGGGCGATGGCGCGGCGGATGCTATCGAGGGGCGAGATGCTCAAGGCGGGTCCTTTCTATTGCTGCGTTCTAGTATAGACGCGACGGTGTCACTCATGTTTTTGAACGGATTGTTCAATATTTTCGGGGGGCGGCAGTAAATTGTCGGTGAGCGTGCGGTATCCTGTTGAAGTTATGTGACACCCCGATGCCGCCCGCGCGGCACCAAGGAGCTTCTACCTATGGACGTCGCCGCATTCTTGCTGGCTCTTGTGCCGATCATTTGGCTTGTCGTGATGCTGCTGTGCTTTAAATGGCCAGCTTGGAAAGCCGCCATCGGATCGTTTGTCCTTTCGTGCGTGCTTGCCTTCGCATGGTGGCACCTGCCGGCAGCACAGATCGCGACTGCCTCGCTCGAAGGCTTTTTGATGGCCCTGTGGCCCATCGTTTTGGTAATCATCGCCGCGGTGTTCACGTATAACCTGTGCGTTCGCACGGGCGCCATGGACGTGATCGGCAGCATGATCACCTCCATCAGCAGCGATCGCCGTCTGCTGGCGCTGCTTGTGGCCTGGTGCTTTGGTGGCTTTATGGAGGGCATGGCCGGTTTTGGCACCGCCGTTGCTATTCCCGCCGGCATGCTCGCGGGCCTGGGCTTTGAGGCCGTGCCCGCCGTGCTCATCTGTCTGCTGGCCAACGGCGTGCCCACGCCCTACGGCTCCATTGGCATTCCCACGGTGTCCGTTGCCGGTCTGGTGGGCCTGGACCCGCTGCATTTGGCGACCGTTCAGATGGTGCAGTTGGCGCCTTTCTTTGTGGTGATGCCGCTGTTTATCGTGCTGGTTGCGGGTCGTGTCGCCGATGACCAGGGTAATGTTGCGGGCGTTGCCGAGCGCCTGAACGGCGTGGCGGGCATCGCCGTGCTCTCCGGCGTGTCCTTTGCCGGTGCGGCTCTTGTCGTTGCTATGTTTGTGGGTCCCGAGCTTGCCGTCGTCGTCGGTTCCATCGTTTCGCTCGCGCTGACAGCTGCGCTTGCCATGCGTGCCGAGAAGTCGGGGCATCTGGACGCACGCTTCCACATGAATATCGAGGCCGGCGAGCAGCTCACCGCTAAGTCGGCGCTTTCGGCTTGGTCGTGCTTCATCCTGATCTTTGTGCTGCTGTTGGGAACGTCTAACCTGGTGCCTGCCGTGCATGCTGCGCTCGCACCGTTTGCGAGCCAGGTGCAGGTGTATTGCGGCGAGAACCCCGGCACGCTCACGTTTTCGTGGATCAACACGCCGGGCGTCTGGATTTTCCTGGCGGCGTTTGTCGGCGGCGCCATTCAGGGTGCTTCGCCGCGCTTGATGGGCAAGGTACTGGCCGCGACCGTCAAGCAGATGATGCCGACGGTCATTACCATGCTTTCGGTTCTGGGCTGTGCCAAGGTTATGGGCTATGCGGGCATGATCTCTTCGATCAGCGCGTTTTGCATTGCGGTCGCCGGTGGCCTGTACCCGATTCTGGCTCCGTGGATCGGCGCGGTCGGTGCGTTCGTGACCGGTTCGGGCACGTCTTCTGGCATGCTGTTTGGTCCCATCCAGAGCCAGGCTGCCACCGCGCTGGGCGTGAGCGACTACTGGATGGTCGCGCTGAACGCGCTTGGCGTCGCCGCCGGCAAGATGATCTCGCCGCAGACGCTTGCCATCGGCCTGGCCGCCGTGCACGTGCGCGGCAGGGATGCCGAGCTCCTGGGCGCGGTCCTGCCCTACGCCGCCGGCATGCTGATCCTTATGAGCGCCATCGCCATGCTCGGCCAAGGCTTGCCGCTATAGTTGGCACTTAGGGACGTTCCTTTTGTGCTGGCATCCGGGGACACTCCTTGAATGTTGCCTGTTCAAGAGTGTCCCCAACGACTCGTCGTTTAAGAACGTCCCCAATGACTACCCAATGACTAGGCCGCTTGCCTGGGATTTTTGACCGTTGGGCGGGCTTGCCGCCCTTGCCGCAAAAAACGTTTTTGCATATCGGGTACAACGAACTTTACGTGAGTAAAGTGCGCGCCGCGCCCGCGTGACGCGCTTTTAAAGGAGGCCCCATGCCTGGTGTTACCCCTGCAGAAGTTCTGTCCAACTTTGGTATTACGCTGGTCGAAGATCCCGCCGAGAATCAGCCGCGTCTGCTGGTCGATCTACCTGCTGCGGAGCTCGTCGAGCACGCCATCCGCCGTGAAGAGGGCCGCATGGCATCCAACGGCGCGCTGGTAATCGAGACGGGGGAGCGCACCGGCCGTTCTCCCAACGACCGCTTTATCGTTGACACCCCCGATGTTCACGACAAGATCGCCTGGGGCGCCGTCAACCGCCCGCTTTCGATTGAGAGCTACGAGGCCATCAAGGCCGGCATTGTCGACTATCTCAACGAGCGCGATGTGTTCGTCACCCGCGGCATGGCCGGTGCCGACCGCAACCACACGCGTCGCCTGCTCGTTGCCTGCGAGCGCGCGAGCCAGGCGCTCTTCATTAAGCAGATGCTCGCCCGTCCGCTCGCTCGCGAAATTGCGCGCACCGGCGAGCCGGACTTTTGCGTGCTCGCGGCACCCGGGTACCAGTGCGACCCCGCCATCAAGGGCCTCAACTCCAGCGCCGCCGTGGTCATCAACTTCCAGGAACGCGTGATTCTGGTTGCCGGCACCGGCTACTCCGGTGAGATTAAAAAGTCCATCTTCAGCGTCATGAATTACCTGCTGCCCGTCGAGGACGATGTGCTGCCCATGCATTGCTCGGCCAGCATGGATCCCGTCACGCACGAGACCGCCGTGTTCTTTGGCCTGTCCGGCACCGGCAAGACCACGCTTTCGGCCAATCCCACGCGCCTGCTGATCGGCGACGACGAGCACGGTTGGTCCGACATGGGCATCTTCAACATCGAGGGCGGCTGCTACGCCAAGTGCGAGGGCCTGGACGAGTTTCACGAGCCCGAGATCTTCAATGCCGTTCGCTTTGGCGCGATCTGCGAAAACGTGGTGCTCGACGAGAACCGCAAGCCCAACTACGATGACGTCTCGATCACGCACAACACGCGCGTTGCCTATCCCGTCGAGCATATCCCCAACGCGTGGACCAAGGGCATGGGCACCACCCCGAGCGTCGTGCTGTTTTTGACCTGCGATGCCTTTGGCGTGCTGCCGCCTATCTCGCGCCTGACGGCCGATGCCGCCATGTATCACTTTGTGACGGGCTTCACCGCCAAGATCCCCGGTACCGAGGTCGGCGTCACCGAGCCCACGCCTACGTTCTCCTCGCTGTTCGGAGAGCCGTTTATGCCGCTCGACCCCATGGTCTATGCCAAGATGCTCGGCGAGCGTATCGCCGACGGTCGCACCCGCGTCTATCTGCTCAACACCGGCTGGATTGGCGGCGGTTATGGCGTGGGCCATCGTATCGAGCTTGCCTACACGCGCGCCCTGGTCGCACGCGCCCTCGACGGTACCATCGAGGACAGCGAGTTCTTGCACGACGATATCTTTAATGTCGATATTCCCACCACGTGCCACGGTGTGCCGGACGGCATCCTGGTGCCGCGCCAGTACTGGCAGAGCACAGCGCGCTACGACGAGGCCGCGCACAACCTGGCGGTGATGTTCGAGGAGAACTTCGAGAAGAAGTACTCGCACCTGCCCGAGTCCGTCAAGGCCGCCGGCCCGCACGCTCAGGTGTCCGCCGAGGCCCGTCATCGCGGCCGCGGCCTGCTGGGACTCCGCCACTAGCGTCGCCTTGAGTCCATATCCACCACAAAGAGGCAGGCGCCTTTGTGGTGGTTTTGCTCGTGTGGATGACTCGGGTTACAATGCGCCTGACATATCGTCCCCTTCTCCGGATGGGGACAGCGTAAGCGCTCTTGTGACGGCACCGTAGGACTTTGAAGGTGGCCGTTGTAGGGGCGCTTTTTGTTTAGGCGCTCGCGTTGGCGCGAATTGCGAAAGGAGCACGTATGAAGAGCTTTGTTGCCGATGATTCATTTTGGGAGCTATTTCCACAGGCGGCGGTCGGCGTCGTAGTCGTAAAGGGCATGAAGCCCGCGGCTACGATTCCTCAAGAGGACGTGGACGCGATTGCGGCGCTGCTCGATCGCGCCAATATCGATGCGGAGCGTCATCTGACAAGCGATACCATCAGCGAGAACGCGCCGGTCAAGGCTTGGCGCGAGGCCTATCGCCTGTTCAAGACTAAAAAGGGCGCCCGCTGCTCGATCGAGAACTTGCTCAAGCGCGTGCTCAAGGGCAAGCCGGTCGGTCATATCACACCGGCGGTGGATATTTACAACACGGTGTCGCTGACCTACGCGCTGCCCGTGGGAGGCGAGGATTTGCACGCGATTGAGGGAGACCTTCGCTTGAAGGTGACCGACGGTGGCGATGCGTTCCTGCCGCTTGGCGAGGAGGCGGATGATCCGACGCTGCCCGGCGAGCTCGCCTACATCGATGATGCGGGTGCCGTGTGCCGCTGCTGGAACTGGCGCGACGGCGTTCGAACGGCTCTGTCCGACGATTCTGCCGATGCGTTCCTGGCGATTGAGTGTGTTGAGCCCGAGCGAATGGGGGACTGTCAGGCCGCGATCGATCGCTTAGCCGAGCTGCTTGAGCGCTATCTGGGAGCGACGGTTGTCGTCAAGACGCTTGTGACCCGCGACAATCCCTGCGTGGAGCTGTAGCGGCGCCTAGAACCTTTTGATGCCCCAAACCACCACAAAGGTGCTGTCCCCTTTGTGGTGGTTTTTATGTTGATGAGTTAACAATTGGGATATTTGGGTACGGGGGTTCGGGCATGCGGCTAAGATGTTTACCCGTTAGCATCATGTAAGCGAAAGGCGGTCGTCTCCCATGCAGCAGAACGACGAGACACGTTTTGAGGACTTTGTCGGACTGATTAGCGGGCTCTACAAGGAGATCCAGCGCATTAAGGCATCTGAGGGCGCAAGGCTGGGCCTTAAGGGTTCCGATATCATGTGCCTGTACTATCTTGAGCGCAGCAAGGATGGCCTGACTGGTGCCGACCTCGCCCGCATGGCAGGCGTGACCCGCGCTGCCGTCTCGCGCACGCTGGCGCATCTGGAAGAGGGCGGCTACGTCGAGGTCGACGATTCGGGCGATGCCGCCGTTAAGTATCGTGCCCCGGTTCGCCTGACCACGTTGGGCGGCGAGAGCATGAATGAGGCCGATCGCATTATTCGCGAGGTGCTCGACGCCACCGGCAAGGCCATGGGTGTGGAGCAGCGCGAGCAGATGTACGCGTCGCTGCGTACGATTCTCGACACCCTGCGCGAGCTGTAGGGCCGCCTGGGCATTTGCTTCCCATTAACAACTGCATCGTCCCGTTTGAGCGCGTATACCGTGCCGGGGCATTGCTGTCAAAATTCCCTGCGCGGGACCTGCGCAAGAAAGGATTCGCTATGTCCGTCCGCATTATTACCGATTCCGCAAGCGATATGTCGCCGGCGGAGCACCCGGCACTGGCTGTTTTGCCACTGTCCGTTACCTTTGGCACCGATGTGTACATGGATGGCGTCGACATCGATCACCAGCGCTTTTACGAGATGCTCGTGGAGCGCGATGAGCTGCCCAAGACCGGTCAGGTCAACCCGTACGCGTTTTCGCAGGCTATCGCCGAGGTTCGTGAGGCCGGCGATGAGGCCGTGATTATTACCGTGGGCGCTAAGCTTTCCGGCACCAATCAGAGTGCGCGCACCGCTCTTGCCGAGGCCCCGGGCGGCGATGTGTTCGTGGTAGACAGCAACAACGTCACCTTGGGCGAGCGCGTGCTGGTCGAGTATGCCCTGCGCTTGGTGGACGAGGGCCGTGGCGCTGCCCAGATCGCGGCGGCGGTCGAGGCCGTGCGCGACCGCGTGGTGGTTATCGGCCTGCTCGAGACGCTGGAGTACCTGGTGCGCGGCGGTCGCCTGTCTGCTGCGGCCGGCGCTGTGGGTACGCTGCTCAACGTAAAGCCCGTGGTGGCTGCCGAGGACGGTCTGATCGTGCAGCTGGGCAAGGCGCGCGGTTCCAAGAACGGTCGCAACCTGCTGAACCAAAAGGTCGAAAAGGCGGGCGGCGTCGACTTTTCCATGCCGCTGGCGCTCGGCTATACGGGCCTTTCGGATGCGGTGCTCAAGAAGTATATCGAGGACAGCGCCGCGCTGTGGGCTGGCCACACCGAGGGCGAGCTGCCCGTTCACACCATCGGCGCCACCATCGGCACCCATGTAGGCCCCGGTGCCGTAGCCGTAGCCTTCTTCCAGCCTGCCAACTAACCGACCTGCCAAAAAGGGACAGGTTTATTTTGGCAGGTTTTATCTGGGCAAACGCTACCTGCCATGCCATGTGATCCCTCGGCGATGACGGGGTTGCGGACCATCGGCCGCACGGAGGCCGCAAATGATCCGCAACCCTGCCGTCCCCGAGGGATCATTTGATTTATGCTGTTGCGGGAGCAAAGGAGCATCGATGGCGTCTGAGGGCTTTTTTGAGCGGGTGTACGAGGTAGTCGAGCAGATCCCTGAGGGGATGGTTGCCACGTACGGCCAGGTGGCGCTGCTCGCCGGCCGTCCACGAAGTGCGCGGTACGTGGGCTATGCGCTGCACGGCAATCCGCGCCCTGGTCAGATTCCCTGCCATCGTGTGGTGTTTGCCGATGGCAGCATTTGCGAGGGCTTTGCGTTTGGCGGCCCCGATGCTCAGCGCGAACTTCTGCTGGGGGAGGGCGTGACGTTTGTCGACCCCATGCACGTCGACTTGGCCGCCTGTCGCTGGCCAGCAGGGCTCTAGCGGCTCTGCCGTGGTCAAAACCACCACAAAGGTGGCTGTCCTCTTTGTGGCGGAACGCTGGCTCCATTGATGTTTCCCCAGATAAAACCTGCCAAAATAAACCTGTCCCTAATTGGCAGGTTTAACGCGGTTAACTTATGCAGAAGGTGTGGCGGCGCGGTTTGATACGGCAGAGTAAACTATGGTGAACTATATTGTATGCAGCAACGGAGCAGGCCATAGGCGATGAAAAAGCCTGCCCTGTTGAGTTTGATTCGCATTCCTCCCCTCTGTGCGATTCAACGGTGTACTTCGGGAACGGGCCCGCCGGCTGCCATGGTCGGCGGGCGCTTTCCTGTAAGCATGGGGCAAACCCATCAGGTCTGTTATCCCATAATGAGGTACTGACGTTTGGTTTTAGGGGGGCACTAACTTTGATTGTTAGTCCCGCTTACAGCAACCGATCTTGGTAAATCCCTGCGGCGCTTCTTCGCCTGCGGGGATTCTTGGGCTGTCGCTTCCCAGATATGCTTCTACATGCCGCGCGAACGCTTGCCACGACCACTCGTCTTTATCGGCCTCAAGCCGATCGGGAGAAATCGCGTTGAACAGGCACGTTGGAATCTCGTGCTCGTGCAGATTCTTAGCGATACACGGTGTGCAGCCCTTCTCGTGGTTGACAGGGTTAAATGGGCATTTCCGGTCGTTGCAGGTACAAAACGCAACTGAGCTCATGGGACTCCTTCTGGTCGGTCGGGTCTGCCGTAAAAGCTGCCGCATGTTAAACAATAGGGTGTCATTGCTTAACAGGATATAGCCTCAAGGTGCTTGCGACTTAGGGGTTCTGCCAAGCGGCTGAATATCTCGGCGACCGACCTCTGAAGAAAACAAAACCGCCGCAACGAGGATTGTGCCAATCGCGGCGGTTTAGTTTGAGTGTTGTTTATTGCTCTCGACTAGTACACCATGCCCATGGCGTCCTGAACCTCTGCCAGCGTCTGCTCGGCAATCTCGTTGGCACGACGGTTGCCCTCGTGCAGGACGTCCTTCACATAGTCCAGGTCGTTCTCGTAGCGCTGGCGACGCTCGCGGATCGGTGCGAAGTACCCGTTGACGGCCTCGGTCACGTACTTCTTGAGTTGGCCAGAGCCGCCCATGCCAATCTCCTCGGCAATCTCGACCTCGGAACGGCCGGTGCAGATGGCGGCGGTCGAAAGCAGGCCGGACACGCCGGGGCGGTTCTCGGGATCAAACGTAATCATGCGCTCGGAGTCGGTCTGGCTCTTCTTGATGCGCTTGGCCGTCTCCTCGGCGGTCATCGAGATATTGATGGCGTTGCCGTAGCTCTTGCTCATCTTGCGGCCGTCCAGGCCGGGCAGCAGCGGGGTCTCGGACAGCAGCGCGTCGACCTCGGGGAACACCTTGCCGTAGCGGTTGTTAAAGCGGCGGGCGATGGTACGGGTGAGCTCGATGTGCGGCAACTGGTCGCGACCGACGGGCACAACGTTACCCTTGCAGAACAGGATGTCGCAGGCTTGGTGTACCGGATAGGTGAGCAAAAGGCCGGTGAGCTCGTGGCCCGAGGCCTCCATCTCGGCCTTGACGGTGGGGTTGCGCGCCAGCTCGGCCTCGGAGACCAGCGACAGGAACGGCAGCATGAGCTGGTTGGCGGCGGGCACGGCGGAGTGCGTGTAGATCATGGTCTTGTCGGGGTCGATACCGCAGGCAAGGTAGTCCATGACCATGTTATACACGTTGTCCTGGATGTGCTCGGTGGTGTCGCGGTCGGTGATGACCTGGTAGTCGGCAATGAGCACGTTGGTCTTGGCGCCCATATTCTGCAACTCCACGCGGCCCTTGAGGGTGCCAAAGTAGTGGCCTAGGTGCAGACGGCCGGTGGGGCGGTCGCCGGTGAGCATGGTGAACTTCTCGGGCGTCTTGGCCAGGCCCTCGCGAATGGCGTTGCTCTTTTGCAGCGCGACTTCGTAGCTGTTCTCGTTTGGCATGATTGCTCCTAACGTATGTTCATGGGTCAAGATGATAACGCGTTTATTGAGAGGGGCGGGCGAAAGTGGGCAAGGGGGTGGTAAGGCGAGACATGCGTGCCGCTTGTGGCGCGGTCACGAGCGGCCGACGGTAAGCAGAACAACCTTCTGCAGCAAACCTTAATGCCTGTGGTGGCGCTCTCCCTTACGCTCCTCGGCCGCTTGCTCCTCCTGCTTAAAGGCGGGGTCGTCGGGGGTTATCAGCTCGTCTTCGTGCGTGCGCTTGTTGTAATGGTGACGTAGCACGGGCTCAAACAGGTGTAGGTGCTTGGCGAAGGCTGCCGAGCCAATGCCAAGGACGGTAAAGATGAGCACGCGCATGGGGACTTCGACCTGGTTGATGGCGGCCGCACCGGCCGAAAGCAGGACACACCAGGCATAGATAAGCAGCACAGCCTGCTTTTGGTTATAGCCCTCTTGAATGAGGCGGTGGTGGATGTGGCCTTTGTCGGCCTGCCCAATGCTAATGTGGGCGCGCTTGCGGCGCACGATGGCGCTAAACGTGTCGATGATGGGCACACCGGCAACGATGAGCGGAATGATAAGCGAGGTGAGCGCGGCAGTGCGGCTCACATTAAGCAGCGAAATGGAGCCCAGCGCAAAGCCCAGCAGCAGCGACCCCGAGTCGCCCAGAAAGATGCTCGCGGGGTTGAAGTTGTAGCGCAAGAAGGCCAGGCAGGCGCCAAACAACGCGATGGAGAGCGCGGCGGCATCGATGCGGCCCGAGAGAACGGCCATCGAGAACATCGTGAACGATGCGATGCCGCAGATGCCTGTGGCCAGGCCATCGAGGCCGTCGATAAGGTTGATAATGTTGGTGAACGCCACCAGGTAGACCACGGTGATGGGATAGGCGAGCCAGCCGAGCATAATCTCGCCGGGGGCAACCGGGTTGACGATGACGCCGATTTTTAGGCCACCCACGCAGGCGATGAGCGCGGCGAGGACCTGGCCGGCGAGCTTTTGCTTGGGCTTAAGCTGGAAGACGTCGTCGATCGCGCCGGTCGCAAAAATGACGGTAAAAGAAAGCGCCAGCATGGGGTAGCTAATGTGCAGGCGCGGATGCGGGACCAAGACGGGCGGCCAGCCCAGATGCCAGGTGCCCATAATCTGAACGATGCAGGCAACGACCAGGCCCAAAAAGACCGCCGTACCTCCCAAGCGCGGGATGGGCTTGGTGTTGATACGGCGTTTTGAAGGATAGTCAACGGCGTCGAGCTTAATTGCCAGACGTTTAACCAGGGGCACCGTGAGGAAGGTCGTGATATATGCCGCGGCTGCCACGCAAAGGAACGGTATGTAGCTCGTGGATGAAGCCATGTATCAAAAACCGCCAAGCGTCGAAGGAAAAGGTCAAAGGATGCCATGCCGCAAAGGGTATAGCTGACCCATGATACTCGACCAAAGGGGGTGCGGGGAATCGCGCCGATCGATAATCACGCGCTTACCAGATATTGGGATGGTGGCGGGGGTTCTGCCGAGTGCCGTTGGGTGTCATACGGGATCTGCGATGGCTATTTTTGGCAAAAACGGCAAAAGAAAACCACCCCCCACGTTACGAAAATGAACCCACCTAAAACAGGTGGGTGCCCTCATCGACCGTTCCAGCGTCCTTAACAACGAAGGATACCTGTACTACGTACGACTGTGTGGGCTCCCTAAATAAACGCGACGGTTCACCCAGTTGCTCCGCGGGGGGCGGAATACCTACATCATAAAGCGACACTTTATCGATTCCAGTCTTGACATTACAAAAATCGTGTCGGACGATTACGGCGCCTTGGGCTCGAGCCGTCTGCGCGGTTAGTCCTTTTGCGTTTGAGCTGCTGAATCGTTGTTTTGGAGCATGTTTTTATGCCGACGTCGTTGACCGAACTTTTTTCGCCCGCCTGCCATTTGTGTCCGCGGCGTTGCGGTGCGGCGCGCGATGAGGGTGCGCGCGGCGTATGCGGTGCTAACGACACACTCAAGGTGGCCCGTGCGGCGCTTCATATGTGGGAGGAGCCGCCTATCTCGGGCGAGGCCGGTTCGGGCACGATCTTCTTTAGCGGCTGCTCGCTCAAATGCGTCTATTGCCAGAACCACGAGATCTCGACGGGCAATTTTGGGCTTGAGATTATGCCCGAGCGCCTGGTCGAGATTATGCTGGAGCTGCAGGACCAGGGCGCGAACAATATTAACTTGGTGACGGCGACGCACTACGCGCACCTGCTGCCAGCTGCGATTGCCGCGGCACGGGCGCGCGGACTGGTCATCCCAATCGTCTACAACACAAGCGGTTATGAGCGCGCGAGTGCCGTGGCGGCGCTCGGCGATCTGGTCGATGTGTGGCTTACCGACTTTAAATATGCCGATGCGGGGCTTGCGCAGTCGCTCTCTCATATTCAGGACTACCCGCGTGTGGCCGTGTCGGGTTTGGCGCAAATGGCGCGCGAGATTGAGCGCCGTGGGGGAGAGCTGGTGGACGAGGACGGGCTCATGAAACGCGGCATGATCGTTCGTCACCTGGTGTTGCCGGGGCATGCGGACGATTCGTGTCGCGTGCTAGACCTGGTGTGGCAGACGGTGGGTGATGTGCCGATCTCGGTCATGAACCAGTACACGCCCAACGCGCTCATGCGCGAGCAGGGCGGCGACTTGGCGCGAGCCGTGACGCGCGAGGAGTACGAGCGGGTGCTCGACCATGCCGACGACCTGGGCTTTACGACGATGTTCTGGCAAGAGGGCGGCGCGGTAGACGAGAGCTTTACCCCAGCGTTCGACACCACTGGCGTCCTCACCAGCGCAAAGTAGCTCTTTTGAGCAGTCTTTTTGGGACGGGGCTATTTTAGCTGCCCCTGCCGTTAATCGTCCAAATCGTTTTCGCTATCTGCCTGGGTAGCTAAAATAGCCCCGTCCCAAAAAGACTGCTCCCGGTGGGGGTCGAGCTACCATCCGAAAAGTAGTCAAAAAAGCCCCGTCCCAAAAAGACTGGTTATTGGGCGTTGACAGTTGGCGAGCCGTAGGTAAAATATCAACTTGTCCTGGGGACGTAGCTCAGTTGGGAGAGCGCTGCCGTCGCATGGCAGAGGCCGAGGGTTCGACTCCCTTCGTCTCCACCCTTGGATTTGATAAGCCGTCGACATTGTGTCGGCGGCTTTTTTTAAAAAGAAAGGGCTGCACCATGGCCGAGCTTGAGTCCCAACCATTGTCTGACGAGGAGCGCGCCGAGTTGGAAGAGCTCCGCGCCGAGAAGGCCCGTCGCGAGGAGCAGGAAAAGGCTCGTCGCGAGCGAGAGGAGCTGGCCGCCCTGCGCGCCGAGCATGCGAAGGCCGAGGAGGCTGCCGCGAGCGCCGCATCCGAGCGCAAGCCCGCGCCCGCGCCCAGGCCCGCTGCTGCGAAGCTTGCGCCTGCTGCACCCAAGCCTCAGCCTAAGAAAGCCACTCGTCCCAAGCCCGTCGATTCCAAGCCGAGCCGTGACGAGATGACGTTTGCCCAGCGCATGGTCACTTCCAAGGAGCCCACGGCCGAGGGCGAGATCCCCGGTATGGCCCCGGCTCAAAAGATCATCATCGCGCTCGCCTTGGTCGCGTTTGTCGTCTTTATGGGCTACACGATCATGACCAGCATGGGCCTGCTCTAACCGATTTGCATCGGGCGTCATGTCCGCATGCTCTGCTCTCGTCCAACCCTCAACCTCTGCACAACGCATCCGAAAGGTCGCCCCATGGCTTTGACCGACATCTCGCATCCCACCGACATCGCAATGCTCACCGATCTGTACGAGCTCACTATGGCCCAGGGCCTGTGGGAGAGCGGCAAGGCCAATGAGCAGGGCTGTTTTACGGCGTTTTACCGTGACCATCCGTTTGGCAGCGCCTATGCCGTCATGTGCGGCACCGCCGAGCTGCCCGAGCTGGTCGAGAACCTGCGCTTTACGCCCGAGGACATCGACTACCTCGCATCGCTCCAGGCCCCGGCCGGCGGCGCGATGTTCAAGCCCGAATTCCTCGACTACCTGCGTGATTTTCGTGCGCATGTAAACATCGACGCCGTCCCCGAGGGCGAGCTCGTCTTTCCGCGCGAGCCCATGGTGCGCGTCACCGGCCCCGCGCTTGAGTGCCAGCTGCTCGAGACGGCGCTGCTCAACATCGTCGGCTTCCAGACGCTTGTCGCCACCAAGACGGCGCGCGTGGTGTTGGCGGCGGACGGCCGTCCCGTGGCCGAGTTTGGCCTGCGCCGCGCCCAGGGTCCCGATGGCGGTCTGGCCGTCGCGCGCGCGAGCTACGTTGCCGGCTGTTCCTCTACGTCCAATGTGCTCGCCGGTCGCCGCTACGGTATTCCCGTCTTTGGCACGCATGCGCACAGCTGGGTGATGAGCTTCGATTCCGAGCTCGAGGCTTTCCGTGCCTTTGCCAAGTCGAGCCCCAAGAACTGCACGCTGCTCATTGACACTTACGACGTGCGCGAGGGCTGCGAGCATGCCATTACGGTTGCCAAGGAGATGGAGGCGGTGGGCGAGCGTCTGTCGGCCATTCGCATCGATTCCGGCGACCTCGCCAAGCTGTCCAAGTATGTCCGCGGCCGTTTTGATGCCGAGGGCTTGCCCTATGTGGGGATCTCGGTTTCCAACGATCTGGATGAATACACGATTCAGTCGCTGCTTGACCAGGGCGCGCCCATCGATAGCTTTGGCGTGGGCACTAAGCTCGCGACCTGCTACGACCAACCGGCGCTGGGCGGCGTGTATAAGCTTTCCGCCCGCCGTGCGAGCGAGACGGACCCGTGGACTCCGGTGGTCAAGCTCTCCGAGCAGCCCTACAAGCGCACGATTCCGGGCGTGCAGCGCGTGCGCCGCTATTACGACGGCTTTGGCGGCCCGGTCTGCGACATGATCTATGACGAGGACCATCTGGCGGGGGAGGGCGCCGCGCGCGGCAATACCCTCGTGGCCGTGAACGATGCCGCCCTGGTGACCGACGTGTCCGAGCTTGAGTATCGCGAGCTGCTGGCGCCGATCGTGCGCGACGGCAGCGCTGTTGCCCCGCGCGAGAGCATCGAGGCCGCACGCGAGCGTTGCGCTTGGGCGCTGGACCATCTGGATCCGGTCTACAAGCGCTTCCTGTACCCGCAGACCTATGTGGTGGGCATGGAGCAGGGCCTGGCGCAGGTGCGTGACGAGCTCGTGCGCAAGAACATGGCCGCGGCTTCTGCCTTCCCCTGGGCTCGCTAATTTTGTTGGGTGTAGGGTGGAATTACGTTCCCTCGGCCGTCAGCTCGCCCGAACCCTCAACAGTTGATTGGTTTGACGTATGACGACTTCTTATAAAACGATGGTGGTAAAGATCGGTTCGTCCACGGTGGTGGGCGCCGATGGCAAGGTCAACCGCGCCTTTATCGGCGGGCTTGCCGATCAGGCTGCTGCCCTGCGCAAACTCGGCTGGCGTCTGGTCGTGGTGAGTTCGGGCGCCATTGCCTGTGGCTATCCCGTGCTGGGCTTTGACCGCAAACCGGTCGGTGACCTGCCGAGCCTGCAGGCCTGCGCCTCGGCCGGTCAGTGCATCATCTCGTCGGCCTACGACGAGGAGTTCCATGCGCGCGACCTGCTCACCTCGCTCGTGCTGCTCACGCGTCACGACACGGCCCGTCGCACGTCCTATCTGCACGCGCGCGACGCGCTGCTGCGTCTGGTGGAACTGGGCGTGGTGCCGGTCGTTAACGAGAACGACACCGTTACCGTCGACGAGATCAAGTTTGGCGACAACGACACGCTGGCGGCGCTTGTGGGCTGCCTGGTTTCTGCCGACCTGTGCGTGACGCTCTCGGACATCGATGGCCTCTATACCGCCAATCCGCACGAGGACCCCACGGCCGAGTTCGTTCCGGTCGTGCATAAGATCGATGCCAAGATTATTGCCTCGGCGGGCGATTCTTCCACATCGGTTGGCACAGGCGGCATGATTACCAAGATCCGCGCGAGCCGCATCCTGATGACGGCGGGCATTCAGAGCGTGATTTGCTCGGGCGAGGAGCCCGATGCGCTCGTGCGCCTTGCCCGCGGCGAGAGCGTGGGTACGTTGTTCGATCCGCCGGCGGAGCGCCTGGACATTGCGCCCCGCAAGCTGTGGATTGCACTGGGCGACAAGGCGCATGGCTCGGTGACGGTCGATGACGGCGCCGCGAAGGCGCTGGTCAGCCGCGGTTCTTCCCTGCTTGCGGTGGGTATTCGCGAGGTCGATGGCACGTTTGCCGAGGGCGATGTGCTTGACGTGTGCGACCCGAGCGGCATGGTTGTCGCCCGCGGTATCGCCGAGGCCGATTCGGACGTGCTGGAGCTTGCAGCCGGACGCCGCCAGGACCAGATTGCCGGCAACCGCTTGCTGGCAGACTTGGCCGAGAAGCCCGCGATCCACCGAGACAACTTGATCGTCTTTGCATAAAGAAAGACAGCGCTGCGGATCGTTTCCCGCAGCGCTGTCTTTCTCGTGCCGGCACTTGGGGGCGTTTCTTATGTGCCGGCAGGTGGGGGCACTCCTATGCTAGAAGATCCGGCGCAGGTCTCCGCGGTTGAGGGCCTCGTCGAAGAGGTGCTTGAACACCATGCTGCCGTGCAGGCCGTCGTGCTCGAACTCGTTCGTCACCCAGGCATGTGAGTTGCCCACGCGGCTGAGCGTGTCGAGCTGCAGGCCCGAATCCACGTACATGTCGTCGAAATACACCGCGGCTTGGAGCGGCACCTCGTTGCAGGCCAGGCGCTTCGGGTCGTAGATCTTGTCCCAGCTGGTGTCTTCCATCAGCAGGTCCATGGCGGGCTTGAAGGGCTTGAGCTCGGGCATCTGCTCAAACATCCACGGGAACATGGCCTCGCCGGTAAACATGAGTGGGCGCGCGAGGGTGTCGAACTCGGCACGATGGGCCTTTTCCTCGGCGGCTGCCCAGCCAATGGGCATCGTGTCGCCATCGGCGTAGATGAACTCTTGCAGCGTCCAGTACAGCGGATTCGTGCGCGTGTTGGTGCGCTCGAAGGCGCGCATCAAAAAGCTGTCTGATACCGAGGAGCCGCAGTTCAGCGTACCGTCGCCATTAACAAACGCGTGGTCGATAATCCAGTGCATGCGCTCAAAGCTCGGCTTCATGCCAAAGTCGCTGCCCATGAGCTGCAGGCGCTCGACCGTCATCGGCGAGCCGTCGGGCAGCGCGGGCTTTTGCTCCTCGAGGGCATCTGCCAGGGCCGCCACGCGCTCGACGTCGGCGGGGTAGCGGTCGTAATACTGCTGAGTCTTGGCCGCCATACGCGGGAAGGTGTGCGCGTAGACCTCGCTGGCACTCGCCGGTACGTGCGGAATGCCGCCGCAGGTAAAGCTCGCCGCCACGCCCTCGGGGAAGAGCGACAGATAGCTCAACGTCAAAAAGCCGCCGTAGCTCTGGCCGAGCGTGACCCAGGGCTTGCCGCCAAAGCCCACCAGGCGCAGGTACTCAAAGTCGCGCACGATGGAGCTGGCGAGGTGGCGCTTGAGAAAATCCGCCTGCGAGCGGGCCGCATCGGAGCCTGCCGCCTCGGCGCGCTCACCCAGTGCGGCAATCGTGCGCCCGTCTACACAGCTGCTGCGCCCGGTACCGCGCTGGTCGGGCAGGACGACGCGGAAGTGCTTGACGGCCTCCTCGATCCAGCCGTCGCTTGTGGGCGACAGCGGACGCGGGCTCTCGCCGCCGGGGCCGCCCTGCAAAAAGAGGAGGAGTGGCAGGTCTTCGTTGATACGGTCGGGAGCGCAAACCACGCGGTAGAAAAGCTTGATGCTCTCGGGTGCGCCGGCGATGGGCGCCGGCATGGCGCCGCGGCGCATGGTGCTGCCGAAGGCCAAAAGCATCGGCTCCAGGCCGCGCCAATCCAAGGGGACGTCGATGCTGTGGTCCTCGACATAGAGGCCGGGGACGTGGTACGAAGTGATGAGGGCCATGCGGTACTTCCGTTCGTTGCGGTGTTTCGGGTTGACCAATTCTACCGCCATGCGCGAGGGCATGCACAAATCGGCTACCATGGTTGGCAAACTACTAAGAGAAAGGGCCGTCCATGTCGGTCGATATAGCCACGTATGTCCACGATCTTGCCGTTGCCGCCAAGGCAGCGTCGGCCTCGCTTGCCACGGCGAGCGACGAGCAGCGCCAGGAGGCCGTGCGCGCCATGGCCGCGGCGCTGCGCGATGGCGTCGATTCCATCGTCGCCGCCAACGAGCTCGATATGTCCGCTGCGCGCGATGCGGGCACCTCGGCGGGGCTCCTCGACCGTCTGCTGCTGACGCCCGAGCGCGTCGAGGGCATGGCCGCCGGCTTGGAGAAGCTCGCTGAGCTGCCCGATCCTGTCGGCCGCGTGCTCGACCACCGCGTACTTGCAAGTGGTGTGGACCTCACCCGCGTGAGCGTGCCGCTGGGCCTGGTCGCCATGGTCTATGAGGCGCGCCCCAACGTGACGGCCGATGCCGCGGGCATCTGCATCCGCACCGGCAACGCCTGCATTCTGCGCGGCGGTTCGCTGGCCTATCACTCGTGCGCCATGATTGCCGAACTGCTGGCCGATGCGCTCGAGGCCAAGGGTTTCCCGCGCGAGGCTATCTCGATGATCGAGTCCACCGACCGCGAGGCCACCGGCGAGCTCATGAAGCTTCGCGGCATCGTCGACGTGCTTATTCCGCGTGGCGGTGCGGGCCTGATCCAGCGCTGCGTGCGCGAGTCGCTTGTGCCGGTTATCGAGACGGGCACGGGCAACTGCCACATCTACGTGCATGAGTCGGCCGACTTTGATAAAGCGCTCAACATTATCGTTAATGCTAAGACCCAGCGCGTGGGTGTGTGCAACGCCGCCGAGTCGCTGCTTGTGGACCGCGCCGTGGCAGATTCGTTTTTGCCGGCGGTCGTGGCCGTGCTGCACGACCACGGCGTGCTGATTCACGGCGACGGGGCCGCGTGTGCCGCATGCGCCGCCGCCGGTCTTGCCGAGGGCGATGACTTTGTTGCCGCAACCGAGGAGGACTGGGGCCGCGAGTATCTGGCGCTCGAGATGAGCGTAAAGGTCGTGGCGAACGAGGACGAGGCCATCGTGCACATCAACCGCTATGGCACTATGCATTCCGAGGCCATCATCGCCGAGGACGCGGACGCCTGCGAGCGCTTTTTGGATGAGATCGATGCCTCGGCCGTGTATGCCAACGCCAGCACGCGCTTTACCGACGGCGGCGAGTTTGGCCTGGGCGCCGAGATCGGCATCTCGACCCAAAAGCTCCACGCCCGCGGCCCCTTTGCCGCCGAGGCCCTCACCACCTACAAATACAAGCTCCGCGGCACCGGCCAGGTCCGCCCCTAAACCTACCAAAAAGGGACAGGTTTATTTTGGCAGGTTTTATCTGCGGTTTTGCCGGGCGACGCGTTCGCCCGGCTTTTTTCTCCGTATGCCTTTTCTGCCTTTCAGCTTGAGCCGCGGCGATATACGATAGTGACATCGTGTCTTAGCACCGACTCACCTGGAGGTATTGCCATGTCCCAGACGCTTTCCGCCGGAATCACCCGCGACCGTGCGTTCGAATTGCTCAACGAGCACAACAAAGATCCGTTCCACATCACCCACGGCGAAACGGTCGAGGGCACCATGCGCTACTTTGCGCGCGAGTTTGACCCCGAGAACGAGGAGTTTTGGGGCATCGTCGGCCTGCTGCACGACCTAGATTGGGAGGAGCATGAGGACGACCCCGTGAACCACACCATCTATGCGGCCGAGATCCTCAAGGGCGAGGGCGCATCGCCCGAGCTCATCCGCGCCATCCAGACGCATACCTCGGACTTCAACACCTCGCTGCCCAAGCCCGAGCTGCAGATGGAAAAGATCCTGTTTGCCTGCGACGAACTTACCGGCCTGATTGGGGCTGCCGTGATCATGCGTCCGAGCAAGAGCGTCATGGACTTTACGACCAAGTCGCTCAAGAAGAAGTTCAAGGACAAGCGCTTTGCCGCCGGCTGCTCGCGCGACGTGATTACGCAGGGCGCCGAGATGCTGGGCTGGGAGCTCCCCGAGCTTTTCGACCGCACCATCGCGGCCATGCAGTCCTTCGCGCCCGACCGCGACACCTTCCAGGCCTAACCTGCCAAAAAGGGACAGGTTTATTTTGGCAGGTTTTATCTGGGAAGACGCTTCCGCTGGACGTTATTCAGCGGAAGCGTTTTCTGTTTAACATGGTGGCGCTTGCGAATGGCGGCGCCTCGCGGCAGGCAGCTGCGCTTCGCCGTACCCGTAACTCGGCAAACGCGACGCTAGGACGCGTTCTTGATAATCCATGTTCCGAGTCCTGTCAGCAGCTGAACCTGCTTAACGGTTAGCCCTTGTTTTCGAAGCGCGAGAATCGCCTCATTGCGAAGTGGCTTGGAGACAGATTTGAGTTCCGTCGGAGCACATCCTGCGACACTCTGCACGATTGCCGTGCCAAATTCGCATAGATCTTCCTCGCGAACCTTGGCTGTTGCGCTGGGGCGATAGGGAAGCGACGGCGCACTTTCCATGAGTTGAAGGTATGAGCGAGGTGTTGGGAATAAAACGCCGACAACGCTGCCGGTGACATGCGGCCGTGACCTGGCACTCATTAGATACTCGCGATGGCTGCTCCAGGGATATTCGTCGTATGCCGCCAGTCCTGCTTTTTGTGGATTCAGATGAATGTATCGAATTGCCTCAAGTAAATATGCTTCCGACTTAATGGGCGAATCCCAAAACCGCTCCTGAAACACGTGGCCGACATGCCCCGTCCGCGCATTGTACCTGCCCGCATACGATACGGCTACCGCGTGCATCGCGTCGCTTTTGCGGTCGTCCGGGTCGTCGATGAGCAGATGAATATGGTTTCCCATAAGGCACCAAGCGATAAGCTCGATATTGTGTTTGGGGAGGATTGCATCGAGGATCTGAAGCATGGCGATTCGGTCCTCGGCATCGTCAAACAGCAATTGCCCTCCGTTTCCACGCAACGTGACGTGGAAATAACCGGTTGGTGACTTTGAACGAGGTTTTCTCGGCATGGCCCCTCCTTTAGCTTGGATGGGCTGAAGATACCTCATTCGGAGGCTTCGGTTGTCGAGATTCAGTTTACCGACTATAGCTGCTACCTGCCGAAATGTTATTGCGTTTTCAAATTGATGCTTTTTAATGGTAATTGAGCAAGACGGGCGCGCTTGCTGTGGATGCGGGCGTTGGTTGCGTCGATCTGGACGGCCCTCGCGTGATGTCATCACAAATGGGCTTCACGCATTTTCGCGGCGATAGAAAAATGGCCGGGGCTTACAAACAAAACGGAGCACCCGACCATTTACCAATTGTTTGTTGACGTTTGGCCAGATAAAACCTGCCAAAATAAACCTGTCCCTTTTTGGCAGGTTAGTTGAGAGCGGCTTGGGCTAGGCGGGCTTCGGCGTCTTCCTCGGTGACGCCCAGGGCCACGGCAATCTCCTCGATGGAGCGGCGCTTGGCTTCCTTGAGTACGCGCATGTAGTAAGAGCTGGGTTTTTTATCTGCTTCCTCGGCCTGGCGAATACGGTGCATCATTGTTTTTGCCACGCGGACCGTCTCGGGCGCACCCAGCTTGAGCTGCTGCTTAAAGTGCGTCTCCTCGAGCGAGCTGTTGCGCTCGGTAAAGGTGTCGCATTCCAGCTCGTCGTAATGGCTCAGTAGATGCTCGGCATCTTGCTGGGAGATGGCGGCATGCAGACGGTCGGCCTGCGCCACGGGGTACATGAGGATCGTCTGCGCATGTCCCTGCTTGGTCTCGAGCAACAGCATGGGCTGCGGTGTGTCTTCCCTAAAACCGACGACGGTGCAGACTCCCTGACCCGGATGAATGACGTGTTGACCGATTGAGAACATGCTACCTCCAACTTATACGAATTTACGTATGTCTAGAATACCACGCTGACGTGCGCAAACCCTTACTTTATGCAGGAAAAGCACACAAATCCGATAGGTAAGAGTATTCGATATTCTGAGCTGCCCATGCAGATGTTTATGCATTTTCGGCGGGTGCACAACCAGCAGGCAGACCGCCATCTTTGAATGGCCTTGCGACAACTGTGGTCAATTATGTGCATATGCAATATCGATTGACTTTACCCTGCGACAGTAGTTACCGCTTGTGATAGAGTGCTGCAAACTCTGGCTTTTGCCCTACGAGTGACCAAGAGCTCGGGGGCTTTAACACAAGGAGGATCTATGCCCGAGAAGATTGAAGAGCTGGTACGCGCTGCGCTTGCTGCGGCCCAGGAGGCCGGCGACCTTTCCGCATTTGAACTTGACGATTGCGCTATCGAGCGACCGGCTGACACTTCTCATGGCGAGTGGACCTCCACCATGGCCCTGAAGTCCGCCAAGCTGGCTCACTGCGCCCCGCGCAAGATCGCCGAGGCCGTCGTTGCCCATATGCCCGAGGATCCCGCGATCGAGAAGGTCGAGATCGCCGGCCCTGGCTTCATCAACTTCTACCTCTCCGTCGCCGTCAAGAACGCCATCTTCGGCGAGGCTCGCGAGAAGGGCATGGACTTCGCTAAGTCCAACGTCGGCGGCGGCCTGAAGACCCAGGTCGAGTTTGTCTCCGCCAACCCCGTCGGCCCCATGCATATTGGCCATGGCCGTTGGGCCGCTCTGGGCGACTCCCTCTGCCGCGTTATGGACCATGCCGGTTACGATATCCAGCGTGAGTTCTATATCAACGACCACGGCTCTCAGATGAACACCTTCGGCAACTCCATCAGCACGCGCTATATGCAGCTTGCCGACATCATCGCCAAGCAGGGCGTGGATATCGACGAGGCTCACAAGCTGCTGATTGCCGACCGCGATGCCTTTGTTGCCGACGAGAACGACGAGCATCCCGAGACCCATCCGTATCAGGACAACTTTGCCGAGACTCTGGGCAAGGATTCCTACGGCGGCGACTACATCATCGACGAGGCCGCCGAGTTCTGGCGCACCGACGGTGACAAGTGGGTCGACGCCGATCCGCAGGAGCGCATGGAGAGCTTCCGCGAGCGCGGCTACGTAAAGATGGTCGACAACATGCGCGACCTTTGCCACGCCGTCAACTGCGACTTCGATCGTTGGTTCTCCGAGCGCTCACTGTATGTGAAGGACACCGAGGGCGAGACCGCCGGCACCTCCGCCGTCGACCGCGCTTTTGAGAAGCTCGACAAGATGGGCTACCTCTACACCAAGGACGGCGCTCTGTGGTTCCGCTCCACCGACCTGGGCGACGACAAGGACCGCGTCCTGATCAAGTCCGACGGCGAGTACACCTACTTCGCCTCCGACGTCGCCTATCACTGGGATAAGTTCCAGCGCGTCGACCACGTCATCGACATCTGGGGCGCCGACCACCATGGCTACATCGACCGCGTCCGCTGTGTCTGCGACGCTCTTGGCTATCCCGGCAAGTTCGAGGTTCTGCTGGGCCAGCTCGTCAACCTGCTGCGCAACGGCAAGCCCGTCCGTATGTCCAAGCGCAAGGGCACCATGGTGACCCTGCAGGAGCTTGTCGACGAGGTCGGTTCCGACGCCGCCCGTTACACGCTCATCTCCAAGAGCTCCAACCAGATGGTCGACTTCGATATCGAGGCCGTTAAGAAGCGTGATAACTCCAACCCGGTCTACTACGTGCAGTACGCTCACGCTCGTGTGTGCTCCATTCTGCGCCGTGCCGCTGACGTTACGCCCGAGCAGGCTGACGAGATGGGCATGAAGGCCGTCGCCGCCAAGGCCATCGGCGAGAACGTCGATTACTCGCTGCTGACCGACCCCACCGAGCTTGCCCTGTCGCGTAAGCTCAACGAGCTCACCGACCTCATCGCCAGCTGCGCTCGCGACCGCGCCCCGTTCCGTCTGACGCACTTTGCCGAGGAGCTCGCCGGCGACTTCCACAGCTTCTATGCTGCCTGCCAGGTGCTTCCGAGCGAGGGCCGTCCCGTCGATCCCGAGCTTTCGCGCGCCCGTCTGGCCGCTTGCGACGCCGTCCGCGTGACGCTCGCCCTGGTGCTCACTCTGGTTGGCGTTTCTGCACCCGAGCAGATGTAATCTACGGGTCGTTTGACCGTGTAGGTTTGGCTTTGCTGAGCCCTATAAGCCCGATCTCCATGCGGAGGTCGGGCTTTTTGCGTTTGGCGGGGCTTTTTGGCGTGTTGGAAAATGCTACAAAAACGCAACTATACCGGTTTACGGGGCTGAATCGCTGCCTGGCGACCATAGCAACAGCAGCGAAAATAAAATCGCAGGTAGACGGCTTGCCGAATATTAAAAATGCAGGGTATGGTTGGCTTACGCCGTTCTTGCACCGTAATCCGCGATCGTTTTGAAAACGACCCCTTGGGGACGGAGGAAAACGGATCATTTTTGTCCGGTGGGAGAGCAGTGCGAAACCGTCCGCCACGAAACGGGCTTATCTACTACGTTTAGTCGCATACCCCGAACCATGCCGAAAAGTACGATATTAAAACCGCAGGTAGCGGGCTTGCGATTTTAGGAAGATCGAGGGGATGGTCAGGGGTCGCGGGTCAAACGTAGTAGATAGGCGCGTTTCGTGGCGTGGCTGTTCCGGATGCCACGGCTTCACTCCTCTGGTGCGACAGAGGAAGCGCTTTTGAGGGAGAGTGTCCCTTTTGACCAGTTGTATAAGAACGTCCAATGACTAAGTTGCAGGTGGTGGCGGTTGTGTTACACTAACGCTGCGTATTTGACGTAATCATCTCGATACAGATCAATGATGTCCGTTGTGTTTTGAACGGAGCTAGACTGTTTAGCCGCCCT
The DNA here is from genome assembly GCF_052064015.1 of Collinsella sp. HCP3S3_D1. Taxonomy (NCBI): domain Bacteria; kingdom Bacillati; phylum Actinomycetota; class Coriobacteriia; order Coriobacteriales; family Coriobacteriaceae; genus Collinsella; species Collinsella sp. HCP3S3_D1. The sequence goes on along the minus strand of NZ_JBQHWK010000003.1, from coordinate 31,173 downwards.
GAAGGTTTATGCAGGGAGCATGTGATCACAGGGCTTTAAAAGAAAGTTGAGCAAACACTGTGTCTGATCAACAGCAAGAAAATGAAATAAGCACGGCACAAACCACTCCCACTGCACCGGTTGCGTTGGACCAGATCGCGAAACCCGCACCGTCGCAGGCGTCGGTCCCCGAGACACACCAGAACGCTGCCTCGGCTTCGAGTGAGAACCCTGTTCCCGTCGCACCTGCTACCGGGGAGGAGGCTGCGCCCGTGAAGCCCAAGCGCACGCGTCGTGTGGCCAAGCCCGCTGCGGATGACGATGAGGCTGCAAAGCCCAAACGCCGCACCACGCGCACGACGCGTGCCAAGCGTCCGGTTTCCGCCGAGGTTTCGGCGCCGCTTTCAGATGAGGTTGCGCAGGCCCGCGCGCTTGCGCAGATCAGCGAAGCCCAGGTTGTTCGTGCTCGCCGTCGTGCCGCCGAGCGCGATGCTGCGGCTCTGACCGAACTCGCGGCTTCGTCCGCCCCCGAGGCGCCTTCGGCTCCGGCTCCCGAGCAGGTAGCAGAAAAGCCGGCTCCGCGCACGCGCCGTCGCACGGCGGCCAAGGTCCAGCAGGCTGCCGAGCAGGCTTCGTCCGATGCCGCCGAGACCCCGGTTCGCTCTGCGGCGGAGGAGGACGCTTCCTCTGCTGAGTCTGTCGTGCCTGCCGAGGCCGGCGGTGCATTTGTCGTCGATCCTGCTTTGCGCCCGCATCGCCGCGGCCGCAAGCCCAAGGCATTTGTCGAGGCGGAGAAGGCGGCCGCTGCCGCGGCTTCTGTCCAAGATGCCCCGGCGTTCGTCGAGCCTACAGCGGCTGCCGTGGTTTCGGCCGAGGGCGCTGATGTTCCTGAGGTCGCTGTTTCTGCCGCTGCCGAGTCTGCCGACGTTCGTCCCGGGCGCAGCCGTCACACCGTAGCCAAACGCCCAGCTAAGGCAGAGGCGAAGTCCGGCGCCGAATCTTCGGTAGCTGAGTCTACCGAGGCGAGTGTCGACACGACTCCCGAGACGGAGGGCGCCGATCGGTCGGCAGGCGAGAAGCCCAAGCGCACGCGCAAGAAATCTTCCAAGACCAAGTCTGCCGAACAGCAGGGGGATGCTGAGCAACAGCCCGAGTCCGACGCTAAGTCGGACGGCGAGACCCCGGTGACCGCCGATGCGCCCACGACGCCTGCCGTCGAGAGCGCTGAGGCCGAAGAGGGTTCCCGCCCCAACCGCCGTCAGCACAAGCGTAACGATGAGCGCAGCGAGCGCAAGGATGATCGCAACAACGACCGCCGCAGCCGTCAGCGCGACCGCAAACAGCGCAACAAGGAGCGTAACGCAGCTCCGACCGAGCCCACGCTTTCGCGCGAGGAGCTCGCGGCCATGAAGGTCGCCGAGCTGCGCGAGAAGGCCAAGGAGTTCGAGATCGAGACGACCGGCAAGAAGAAGGCCGAGCTCGTCGAAGAGATCTACACCACAGCCGCGAAGGCCGAGGGCTTCCGCGATATTAAGGGCATCCTGCAGATTCGCCCGGACAGCTCCGGCATCATCCATGCCCACGGCTACATGAAGTCCAATGACGACGCCTTCGTGCCCGCCTACCTCATCCGCTCCGCGCGTCTGCGCACGGGCGACGTGATCGAGGGTTCGCTTCGCCCCTCGCGCGGCGGCGACAAGCGTGCCGGTCTCGCCAAAATTACGACCGTCAACGGTCTTGATCCTGAGCAGGCCCGTAACCGCCCCAAGTTCGGCGATCTCACGCCGGTCTACCCCAATGAGCCGCTGCGCATGGAGCATGGCAAGGATTCCATTACCGGTCGCGCCATCGATATCGTGTCGCCGATCGGCAAGGGCCAGCGTGGCCTGATCGTGTCGCCGCCCAAGGCCGGTAAGACCACGATTCTCAAGAAGATCTGCCAGTCTATCTCGATCAACAATCCCGAAGTGCACCTCATCTGCCTGCTCGTCGACGAGCGCCCCGAAGAGGTCACCGATATGCAGCGCTCCATTGAGGGTGAGGTCGTGGCCTCCACCTTCGATATGCCCGCCGACAACCATACCCGCGTGGCCGAGCTCGTCATCGAGCGCGCCAAGCGCATCGTGGAGCTGGGCGGCGACGTCGTGGTGGTGCTCGACTCCATCACGCGTCTTGCCCGTGCGTACAACCTGGCGGCGCCCGCCTCGGGCCGCATCCTTTCGGGCGGCGTCGATTCGGCGGCCCTGTATCCGCCTAAACGCTTCCTGGGTGCTGCCCGCAATATCGAAAACGGCGGCTCACTCACCATCCTTGCTTCCGCCCTTATCGATACCGGCTCCAAGATGGACGAGGTCATCTTTGAGGAGTTCAAGGGCACCGGCAACATGGAGCTCAAGCTCGATCGCGATCTGGCCGACCGCCGCATCTTCCCGGCCATCGACCCCGTTGCCTCGGGCACGCGCAACGAAGACCTGCTGGTCGACGAGCAAATGCGCCCGTTTGTCTTTGGCCTGCGTCGCATCCTCGCCGGCATGAACAACACCGAGCGCGCGGCAGCGTCGTTTATCAAGGGCCTTAAGGGCACTAATACCAACCAGGAATTTTTGGTGCGTTCGGCCAAAAAGCACAGCGATTACGAGCAGATGTTCTAGTCCGTCCGCTGCACGCGACAGCAACCATAGACATGCCAGAAGGGCCGGGGTTTAGATCCTGGCCCTTTTCGTATAGCCGCTCGCCAACGATTATTGACCTCACGACCGGCAAGCAGCGATTTTCCCGTTTCAATTCCGCTTCGTCGCTTGCAATCCCCAAGGGGGTTTCGCATAATAGCAGTTAAGCTTCGCGACGGAAAACGCAGATGAAACGAACCTTATACCGTTGCTTTGGGGCATAGCCCCGCTTCATCTTCTCTCGCGCAGCCAACTGAATGATGCGATTTGGGTGCTGGAAGATGGGGAGAGCTCATGGCTTCTTCTGATGCAACACAACGAGCAGTCCTTGCCGGACTTTCCTGCGGGATCGGCCTTGCCGCACCCGTGGTCGTGTATGCCGCTACACTGCCGTTTTCGTCAATCAACGAGACGGTCGTCGCGGGTGCTGTTCCCTTTGCCGTGGGCGCAGTGGCCGGCGTGGGTATCTATGCCGCCTCGCTGGGTATCTCTGAGTATCGTGCGGAGCACGATGGCCGCCTGTTTGAGCCCGATGCCGTGGGCGGCGCCGCTCAGTTTAGTCGGACCTACAACGAGTTCAAGACCGCCTCTATTCCCGTTCAGCAGGAGGAGGCTGCTCCCCGGGCTGCTGCTCCTGTCACTTTGGACGAGCAGGGTCAATCCTCTTCGCTTATCTCCGGTCTGACCGGCGCGTTTCAGCGCCGTCATGCCGATGATGGCGTTCCGACCATCGCCCGTGCCGCCAACGCCATGGACGAGGCCGATGCCTGGGCTATGATCGATAGCATGCTCGACGACGATTCGCCGGTTAGCTGCGATCCCGCTCGCTCGCGCGATGTCTACCAGGTCGCAATCGACGAGCTCACAAACGGTGAAAAGACTGGCTCCTATAACCGCGACGACATCGCTGCTGCCGCACGTGCCGTCTCGGGCTCTCATGCCGCCCCTGCGGGCAGCACTGCAGCTTTCGTGGCGCTTGTGGCCAACGCTGCCAACAATGCCGCCTGTAACGGTGCTTCTTCGGCTGCGTACGACTCTGCCGCGGCGGCCGCTTCGACCGGCCAGCAGGGCGCGGCTCAGCCGGCTCCTGTCGCCGGCCCCTTTGCCGATGAGCCCCTGGTTGTCGACGAGGAGACCATCGCCGCTCGTCGTGCTGCCGAAAGCTCGCTTTGGGGCGCTTCGGCCCAAATGCAGGCCGCGGAGGCGGTGCCGTACAACGCCAAGCTCGCCAGCATGCCCATCATTTCCGATGCCAAGGGTGTGGATCTCACCGATTTGGACGAGCCCGCCGCCATCACTGCCTCTATCGATGCCCAGAATCGCGTGGATACCGACAGTCTCCCCGATGCCTCCCTCGAGGAAGATATCCCCATGGCCGATTATTCGGGCCACGAGGACATGTGGGCCGCCGCCATGGCGATCATGGCCGAGGTTGCCGAGCCCGCCCCCGCGCCGATGCCCACGCCTGCAGCCTCACCTGTCTCGGTTGCTCCCGTCTATGTCGGCCGCCACAGCTCCGTGTTTCCCGAGGATACCGCGCGTATCTCGCGCGAGAGTATCGAGCGCGCCGAGGCTATCGCCGCCGGCGTTATGGAAAACCGTCGCCATGAGCGTGTCAATCAGATCCTTGAGGAAGAGATCGAGCGCCTGCAGTCCTCTACCGCCAAGCGTACGGGCCGTGCCTATTTGAGTGTTATCGAGGGCGGTACCGCCAGTTTTACGCCGCTTCGTGCCGAGGCCTAGTTCTGCATGATTAAGATCGATCGTAAGTGGGCGGTTGCGGCCTGCGTCATGGTGTTGCTGATCTGGGGCAATTCACTGGTTCCCGGCACGGGGTCCGGCTCACTGAGCTTGGCGATCATGGAGGACGTCCGCGGGTTTTTGCATAGCTTGAGCCTGCCGTATGAATGGGTAACCAACTTTGTCGTCCGCAAGTGCGCACACTTTACCGAGTATATGGTGCTCGGTGTTTTGGTGACACATGCCTTTGATATCGAGGGTCGACGCACTTTTGACAGACTGCTTCCCACGGCGGTTTTTCTGTTGCTGGTCCCCTCAATCGACGAGACGATTCAGTTATTTGTGCCGGGGCGCGCCGGTATGATCACCGACGTGATGATTGACTGCTGCGGAGCAGCTACCGGCGTCGTGCTCCGATATCTCCTCCGATCGCTTGTATGCACCAGAAAGGCCGCCTAGGACGTTTTGCTTGGTCCTAGGCGGCCTTGTGCGTTTGGGGGCCCTGCAGGGCGCGATAGCGTTGTCTGCGCGTTATACGGGCCCGGTAATACCGTGTGTCGTTGGTGCACCCTTTACTGGAGCGCCTGTGCGCCAAGGGCCAGACAGCCCATGATGCCCTGCTTACCATCGAGGCTGTTGTTGACAATGTAGGTATCGATGTTGTTGACCTCGGGCGTGACGATATAGTCGTTGAGCATCTCGGCGCACTTTTTGCGGGCGAGCGGCACGATGGGGGTGTGGTCGGCCACGCCGCCGCCGATGATGATCTTTTGCGGCGCATAGCACAGCGTGTAGGTCATGAGCGCCTGTGCCAGGTAGCCTGCGAGCAGGTCCATGGCCTCCGGGTCATCGGCCATGTCTCCGGCGCTTTTGCCATCCCAGCGCTTTTTAATGCCGGGGCCTGCGATGAGGCCCTCGAGGCAGTTGTCGTGGAAGGGGCAGCCGCTGTGCTCGCCGATGGTGTCGCGCGGATCGCGCGTGACCAGGATGTGCCCTGCCTCGGGATGCATCATGCCGTGTACGAGCTGGCCGCCCGAGAGCACGCCGGCGCCCACACCGGTGCCGATGGTCAGATACGCCACGTCGGTGAGGCCCTGGGCGCAGCCAAAGGTGACCTCGCCCAGGCAGGCGACGTTGACGTCGGTGTCGTAGCCACAGGGAATATTGAGCTCGTTTTGGATGGTGCCCAGCAGGTCAAAGTAGCGCCATGCCGTCTTGGGCGTCTCCAAGATCTTGCCGTATTGGGGCGAGGCAGGGTTGACTGCGGTGGGGCCAAAGGCGCCGATGCCCAGCGCGGCGATGCCCTTGTTTGCAAACCATGCGTTGACGGCCTCAACGGTCTCCTGCGGGGTCGTGGTTGCGATCTGCTCACGCTCCAGAACCGTACCGTCTGCATAGCCCGTGGCACAGACCATCTTGGTGCCGCCGGCCTCGAGCGCTCCGATAAGCTGCTGCTCTGCCATAGTATTCCTCCCCCTGGGATGAGTTGTTCGGTGACTAAAGTATAGCGCTTTAAACAAATTAAGAAAGCGCTATAAAAAGAAGCCCCACAACGCGCGTGCGGTGCGGGGCTTCTTTGGGTGCTTTAGTTGCCGGGCCGTCCTTACCCGCGCGGCTTGATTTTATCGCGTAGCGACTTGAGGTTCTCCAGTGCCGCGTTAAGCGTCTCGTCTCGCTTGGCAAAGTGGAGGCGAATCAGATGGTTGACGGGCTCACGGAAGAAGCTCGAGCCGGGCACGGCGCCCACGCCCACCTTAGACGCGAGGTCCTCGCAGAAGTCGAGGTCGCTGTCATAGCCAAACTCAGAGATGTCCATCATGACGTAGTAGGCGCCCTGCGGCACGTTATGCTCAAGACCAATGCTATCGAGCCCCTGACAGAACAGATCGCGCTTGGCGGTATAGAGGTCGAGAACCTCCTGGTAATAGCTGTCGTCGAAGTTGAGCGCGGTGACGACGGCCTCCTGCAGGGGAGCGGCGGCACCCACGGTGAGGAAGTCGTGGACCTTCTTGATACGCTCGGTAATCTGGGCCGGGGCGATGGTGTAACCCAGACGCCAGCCGGTGATGGAGTACGTCTTGGACAGCGAGCTGCAGCTGATAGTGCGCTCGAACATGCCAGGCAACGTGGCCATATAGACGTGCTCGTGGGGCGCATAGACGATGTGCTCGTAGACTTCGTCGGTGATGCAGTACGCGTCGTACTTTTTGCACAGGTCGGCGATAAAGGTGAGCTCCTCGCGCGTAAAGACCTTGCCGCAGGGGTTGGAAGGGTTGCACAGGACGATGGCCTTGGGGTCGTTGTCGCGGAAGGCAGCCTCGAGTACCTCACGGTCAAAGTCGAAAGCGGGCGGGTTGAGCGGCACGTAGATGGGCTCGGCACCCGAGAGGATGGTGTCGGCGCCGTAGTTCTCGTAGAACGGCGAGAAGATGACGACTTTGTCGCCGGGGTTGGTGACCGTCATCATGGCGGCCATCATTGCCTCGGTGGAGCCGCAGGTGATCACGATGTTCTCATTGGGGTTGATCGGCATGCCCATAAAGTGCTCCTGCTTGGCGGCAAGCGCCTCGCGCATGGCCTGGGAGCCCCAGGTGATGGAGTACTGATGGTAGAGCGGCTTGGGGTCGCTGGCGATGGTGCTCAGGCTCTTGAGCAGCTGCGCCGGGGGATCAAAGTCGGGGAAGCCCTGCGAGAGGTTGACGGCGTCGTACTTATTGGAGATGCGCGTCATGCGGCGGATGACCGAATCGGTAAACGTTGCCGTGCGATTGGAGAGTTCTTTCATACTTGTCCTTTCGAACATCGGGGTGGGGCAAGTTTACTCCTATGGAACCGGTGGGATTTGCTCGAAATGGATCCGAAAAACTCTTTTCAAAATTCTTGAAAATTGGGGCTTGCGTCGCGTGGCGTTCCTTGCAATAATAGTCGAGCGCGAAGCGCACAGGACACGGTGGGTGTAGCTCAGTTGGCTAGAGCGACGGGTTGTGGTCCCGTAGGTCGAGGGTTCGAGTCCCTTTACCCACCCCAGTTCTTGCTTCGTGTTGATATCGGGTCGTTAGCTCAGTTGGTAGAGCAGGGGACTCTTAATCCCAAGGTCCAGGGTTCGACCCCCTGACGGCCCACCACACGATATCTCCTCTAAAGTCCGCTACTACGGACTTTAGCTTTGGGTCGTTAGCTCAGTTGGTAGAGCAGGGGACTCTTAATCCCAAGGTCCAGGGTTCGACCCCCTGACGGCCCACCAAAGCATGTTAAGACGGTCAGCGAAAGTTGGCCGTCTTTTTTGTTGACCTCGCATGGGGTCGAACCCGAAAGGGCGCGGAGCTGAGGAAACGCGTAAGCGTTTGCCAGCGCAGCGCGCAAGGCGCGAAGCGCCGCAGCGGCCGCCTGCGCAGCAGGCTGACCCCCTGACGGCCCACCAAAGCATGTTAAGACGGTCAGCGAAAGTTGGCCGTCTTTTTTGTTGACCTTGCATGGGGTCGAACCCGAAAGGGCGCAGACGCTTTACAAGTCGAGCCTGCCCTGGGGGTCGGTGAATCCGTCTGTGCCCTCCTTGAGTTTTTCTCGTCTGCTTTCACGCGACGTTCGAGCTTCTTTGTATCCTCGGCAGGCGGTAGATTCTCGGGGACAATTCCACGGTCGATGAGGCTACCACGCACGCTTGTGTTGTTCTCGACGTGCTCTTCCTTGATCTGGTCCAGACCGTACAGGTCGTGTTCCTCGGCGTTGAAGGCCGTCATCGAGTTCGTAAGGTCCTTTGCTTTGATGAGGACATCGGCTAATCTGTCCGCCAATGCCGCGCTCTTGGGTACGCCGAGCTGCTGCTTCATTTCCGCCGTGCTTCTGCCGCCGAATAACGCTTCATCGCCCTTCGACTTGATGATCGCGAATCCTTTGGAGTCCACGCCGCGTTTGAACGCAATACCCGAGAGCTGTTTCTCTGAATCGGATAGCGAGTGGCGCGCCTGCAAGCGCTGAATCTCTGCGAAGCGCTGTTCTATGAGCTCTTGGCGGCGCGTCTGCACGGCAAAGTATGCCTGGGCGAGCGCGATCTCTGGCTTGTTTGAATCTCCGTTCTGTGCGATTAAATAGCATGCATAGCGAGTAAGTTTGTAGTCTTTAACCGCGCGAGCGGCGACACCGGCTGTTACCATTTTCGTGGTATCACGAAAATGGGAATCAACTGGAGTTTTGTTTGTTTCGCACGAGACTTTTGCCCTCTTAACAACTTCGGCGAAGTTCTCCCATCGAGTGTACCCCATGGGTTCCATTAAATCGCGTGCGAGCCAATACTCAACGCCGTCTTCCACATTGACGTAGCTATCAAGTTTGACACGCCACTTCTCGATATCACGACTGTCCATATCTCCTCCCCGCTGGTCTATTGTCTGTGCGGGCTTTGCCTGCTCTGTATTCAGAATAAGGATACGCTGCCGTGCGGACACGAATGGACCCCGTGCCACCTCGAGCTCACGGGGCCCATAGATATCGATTAGTTGTGTTCTGCTTTAGATGGGTGTCCAGTTTAGTCCGCTCGATAGTGCGATCCGAGGCTTTCGGTCCGTTTGCGCATGGCTTTGGCCATTTCCTGTGCTAGTTGAATCTGCGATTGCAGGCGGGCGAGGGCAGCGATTTCGCTGTCCTGGGCTTTCTGTGTGCTCAAGGTCGTTGCCTCCGTCTTCAAGCCCTCAAGCTCGTGTAGTGCCTTGGATAGGCCCCCTTCGGTGCGGTTGATCATGCAATAGGTACTCATCGTGTGCTTAAGGCCGCGGGTCAGGCGCTCGGCGTCTGTTGTGGCAATGCCATGCTGGGGGAGCGCGACATCCGCCTTTGGGGCCACCTCAGGTGCATTCTGTGCTGCTTGGGCTGCCGAGGCGCCCGCGATGCGCCCAAACACGATGCCGTTGGCGCTTGACAGGCCACCAATGCGATCGGCCCCGTGCATGCCGCCTGTCGCCTCGCCGCAGGCATAGAGGCCCTCAACGCCCGTGTATGCGGTCTTGTCGATTTTGATGCCGCCATTGGCGGCGTGGGCATACATCGCCACACGCATCTCGTCGGTCGGCGCGATGCCGTGCTCGTCTTGTAGCCAGGTGGCAAAGGTCTGCACAAACTCCGGGACGTCCTCGCGGGGGAAATCGTAGTGGAGCGCCAGACCTTCGGTACCCGCTTGATCGATGGCAAGATCGATGGCGCGGGAGGCCAAGCGCGAGGTGAAGGGACCATATCCGGAGCGTTGCTCAAGTAGATCGTCCAGCTTGTCGTCGGCGATATCGACCGGCTGGTCTACATGTACGTAGCGCCAGGTCTTCTCGTTAAAGACAAGGTTGCGCTTGGGCTCGATGAAGCCCGGCATCATCTGCATGAACTCTATATTAGTGAGCGTTGCGCCGTGTGCCAGCGCGATGGACTGCGAGGAGCTGAGCACGTCGGCGGAAGTGAGGCTTCGCTCGAACAGGCCACCCGTGCCACCGGCTGCGATGACGGTGGCCTTGGCTGCCATAGGCACGAGATGCCCGTTTGTGCGGTCGTAGAGTACGGCGCCGATAATCTTTCCGGTCGTGTCCTCAACAAGGTCGATTAGCTCGTGGCGGGGGAGCAGGTGAATGCCGAGAGACTTGATCTGGGCCGTACACGCGTCCTCAAGGGGCTTGCGGGTGAGGCCGCGCCATATGCGTGTCTTATGGTCAAAGCAGGGGATAAATTGCTTTTGCTGGGCGCTCTCGGCGCTTTGCGGACGCTGGAGCTCAACACCTAGATCCTGCTCGAGCCATTGGATGGCCTGGGGAATACCGTGGACGAACGTCTGGACGAGCGTAGGGTCGGCGACACCGCCGCCGACGGCTTGGATGGTGTCGATGAGATCCTGTTCGTCGTCTTCGTTAACGGGACCGATGAGACCTAGGCCCCAGGTGCCCGGGAAAAAGCTCGATCCGCTCATGGTCTTGCCGGCGCTTGCGACGGCAACAGTCGCTCCCGCGCGCGCCGCTTCTATGGCAGCACAAAGGCCCGCAATGCCAGATCCTATTACCAGTACATCAGTCGATTCCATCGGATTCCTTTCTCGTCCGGCGCATTTTCGCATGGGTGATCGGCAATGATGCCGAAAAGACTCGGTAAATCGGTAAAGGGCAAATATGGCAGATGGGCGTTATGGACGCTCTGACGCTCCATCTCATCACATCTCGTATTTCGTCCCAACTGATATATCGGCATTAGCAACCCTGCGGCAGTGCAAACAAAAAGAGCCGCTACCCGGGTGGATAGCGGCTCCAAAGCTCAACTATATGAGCATCGCGCGGGCGCGATTAGGCCTTGAGGGCCTCCTCGACGGCGACAGCACAGGCGACGGTGGCACCGACCATGGGGTTGTTGCCCATGCCGATGAGACCCATCATGTCGACGTGCGCAGGCACGGAGGAGGAACCAGCGAACTGGGCGTCGGAGTGCATACGGCCCATGGTGTCGGTCATGCCGTAAGAGGCAGGGCCGGCGCCCATGTTGTCCGGGTGCAGGGTACGGCCAGTGCCGCCACCAGAGGCGACGGAGAAGTACTTCTTGCCAGCCTCGATGCGCTCCTTCTTGTAGGTGCCAGCGACGGGGTGCTGGAAGCGCGTGGGGTTGGTGGAGTTGCCGGTGATCGAGATGTCGACGTTCTCGTGCCACATGATGGCAACGCCCTCACGGACGTCGTCGGAGCCGTAGCAGTTAACGGCAGCACGGGGACCATCGGAGTAGGGGATGGTCTCGACGACCTTGAGCTCGCCCGTGTAGTAGTCGAACTGGGTCTTCACGTAGGTGAAGCCGTTGATGCGGGCGATGATCTGGGCGGCGTCCTTGCCCAGACCGTTGAGGATAACGCGCAGCGGCTTCTTACGAGCCTTGTTGGCGTTCAGAGCCAGGCCGATAGCGCCCTCAGCGGCAGCGAAGGACTCGTGGCCGGCCAGGAAGGCGAAGCACTCGGTGTCGTCGGAGAGCAGCATAGCGCCCAGGTTGCCGTGGCCCAGACCGACCTTGCGGTCCTCGGCGACGGAGCCGGGAACGGTGAAGGCCTGGATGCCCTCGCCGATGATGGCGGCAGCCTCAGAAGCGTTCTTGGCGCCACGCTTGACAGCGAGAGCGCAGCCGAGGGTGTAGGCCCACTCGGCGTTCTGGAAGGCGATGGACTGGGTGTTGTTGACGATCTCACGCGGGTTGAAGCCCTTGTCGGTGCAGATCTGCAGAGCTTCCTCGAGGGAGGCGATGCCGTTGTCGGCGAGGCACTTGTTGATCTTGTCAGCGCGGCGCTCGTAACCTTCGAACGTAACAGTCATAGTTATTTCCCTCCCTTTCTACTCGTGAACCGGGAACACGCTGGCGACGGAGTGAGTCTCCTCGTCGGTGCGCGGGTCGATGTACTTGGCAGCGTTCTCCCACTGACCATAGTGGCCCATGGCGCCAGCGATGGCCTCCTCGGGGGTCTTGCCGGCCTTGACGGCGTCGGTGAACTTGCCGAGGTTCAGGAACTCGAACGCGATGATCTCGTTCTTGTCGTTGAGAGCCATGCGGGTGACGTAGCCCTGAGCGAGCTCGAGGTAACGAGCGCCCTTGGCCTTGGTGCCGAACATGGTGCCGACCTGAGAGCGAAGGCCCTTGCCGAGGTCGTCGAGGGAGGCGCCCACGGGCAGGCCGCCCTCGGAGAACGCGGTCTGGCTGCGGCCGTAAACGATCTGCAGGAAGATCTCGCGCATAGCAACGTTGATGGCGTCGCAGACGAGGTCGGTGTTGAGGGCCTCGAGGATGGTCTTGCCGGGAAGGATCTCGGAAGCCATGGCAGCAGAGTGGGTCATGCCCGAGCAGCCGATGGTCTCAACGAGGGCCTCCTCGATGATGCCGTCCTTGACGTTCAGCGTGAGCTTGCAGGCGCCCTGCTGAGGTGCGCACCAACCCACACCGTGCGTAAGACCGGAGATGTCGGAAATCTCCTTAGCCTGGACCCACTTGCCCTCCTCGGGGATGGGTGCGGGGCCGTGGTATGCACCCTTGGCAACGGGGCACATGTTCTCCACTTCCTGTGAGTACTGCATGCCTCTCCTCTCTATCGTATTGGCGTCCCGTCTGGAGGTCGTGGCTGGTGATTGCCGGGCGACCCTTCGAAAGGGACATGACATGCAGCCCCTATAATACCGCGAAATGCACGGAATATTCGGCGAACGGCGCAGTTTTCGTAACGAGAAGCGCGGAACTTTCAATTGAAACGATTTAACAAGCTTGGTTGCGGTTATGCGATACGTTATAGGGGGTCAGTTCTGGTCAAGTTATTGGTTAGTTCTTGCCCTTGTTGCGGTGTCTAGCCTGTGGTTATGATGCCATTCGCCGTCGGTTTGCCGCCTTTTACCGTCGACGGGTGCCATTTTGCGTGAATGTTTTGATGGCACGTTTCAATCGTGATGTATTGGATGGTAAGCAGGTCCCGGCGAAGGGAGCGCCATGCAGCGTGTTTGGAAAACGATCACCGGTTTTTACCATGTCTGTGCCCGCGGTATGGGCAGTCAGCTGATCTTTGAGAGCGACGAGGACCGGTGGGAGTTTTTGGAGCTGATGCGCGACTGCTGCCGCGATGCCCAGGTAACGATTGTGGCGTGGTGCCTCATGGGCGACCATGTGGATCTGGTACTTCTGGATTATGAGGACAACATGAGTGCAGCCATGCAACGCCTGCTGTTGACGTATGCTCGTCGGTTCAATAAGCGTACCGGGCGATCGGGCTGCCTGTTCCGGGAACGTTTTGAGCGCTGTTCGCTCGATACCGACCGGCAGGTGATGGAGGCTGTTCGCTCCGTTCACGCCGATCCGCAGGATGCGGGCATCAACCTAATTGAGCGTTATCCCTGGAGCAGCTTTGCGGAGCATCTGCGCGTTTACGACGGTGACGAGGCAGATGCTACGAGGGGATTTTCCGATCCTTCTTGCGTGCTTGAGCTTTTTGGTTCTGCCAAAGCCTTTATTGCCTATTCGCTTTCGACGCCCGACGGCGGCGATCCGGCGATGCGCGATTTGGTAGAGATGGAGTTGGAGCGGCGCGTCTTTGCCGATGAGTTGGCGAAGGGATTCGGGGTTGCGCTCCAGAGGGTTAAAGCGGCGCCGCCGGCGCAGCGCAATATCGTTATTCTTGGCTTGCACGATGCTGGTTTTACGGTGCGCCAAATTGAGCGGTATACGGGGATAAGCAAAAGCACCGCTTCTCGTATTGTGCGCGCCCGTGCTCGAACGGCGGTGCGGACTGATGACAGCCTGGGATAGGGCTGTCTGCCCACTGGGACCATCATTCTAAATGCTTGGACGTTAACTACACTTCTAAATATGCATAGAATGATTGCCGTCTTGCATAAAACAATAGCTCAGTCCGGTTTTGCCCGTGCCTACCCCCGTCCACGCCGTGCAAAAAGCGGAGTTTTCAGCATCGTAGTGCTGTCGGAACTACTATAACCTTGCAACTTGCGGGCCCCGAGACAATTATTTGTCTGCCAATACGCCCCGAAGCACGCGTTTGCGTCCCCGTAGACCGTAATGCCTGTTCTAAAACGCAATATATACGCGCCCGAAGGCGCTAATTTATGCTCGTGATTTGTATGCACATAGCTTTGCGTGCTGAAAACTCGCAAAAATGCACGCCGCACCCTAGGGGACCCGTCTGCGGCAGGCAGGAGGCGAGCCGGAGCCTAGTAGGACGGTGCCTGGCGCTTTGCTCGGCGTGCCCCGTGGCCCTGTGGCAAGCCTTTGGTACTGTGAAAAACGCTTGTGCTTGCGGTTGGCCGTGCGATAAATGACAGATTGGGCGCCGGAAGCGTGGCTGCGCGTGCGCTCGTTATGAAAAAGCCGAGCCGCCCGTATCGGGCGGCTCGGCAATCAAAAACCTTGGATTCGGGGCATCCGTTACTGGTTAGCCTGACCCTCGAGCATGCCGTCGAGGGTGCGCCAGGCGAGCTCGGCGCATTTGACGCGGGCGGGCATGTGTGAGATGTCCTGGAGCTGAGCGGCCTCGTCTAGGTCTTCCAAGTCTTCCTCGGAGAGCTCCTCGCCACGGATCATGGCGAGGAAAAGCCCTGCCAGACGACGAGCCTCCTCGACCGTTTCGCCCGTGATGAGGTCGGCCATGATGTCGGCGCTGGCCTGGCTGATGGCGCAGCCGTGCCCGGTAAACGAGGCCTCCTCGATCACATCGTTCTCGACACGCAGCTGCAGGGTGAGCTCATCGCCGCAGCTGGGGTTGATGCCGTCGTGCTCGTGCGTGGGGGCATCCATCTCGTACTTGTAGTCGGGGTGCGAGTTGTGCTCCATAAACGTGGTGGAGGTGTACAGATTACCCATTGAACGTGCTCCAAACGTGATGCAGGCCGGCGATGAACTTATCGATATCGGCCTTGTCGTTGTAGAAGGCCACGCTGGCGCGGCAGCAGGCAAGGTTCTCGACCCCCAGCCAGGTGAGCAGCGGCTGCGCGCAGTGGTGACCGGCACGGATGCAGACGCCGTCCATGTCCATGATGCTTGCGACGTCGTGAGGGTGGATGCCCTTGACGTTAAAGCTGACGACCCCGTGGTGGTTGTCCCAATAGATGGAGCCGATGATCTGGACAAAGTCGAGCTGCATGAGCTCGCCCATCAGGTAGTGGACGAGTGCCTGCTCTCGTGCCTGGATGTTTTCGTAGCCCACCGTATTGACCAGGTAATCAAGCGCCGCGCCCGTGGCGAAGATACCGGCGGCGTCCTGCGTGCCGGCCTCGAACTTCTCGGGGACGGGCGCCCAGGCGGCGTCCTGCTCGGTGACCGAATCGATCATCTCGCCACCGGTAAGCATGGGCGGCATGGCGTTGAGCAAATCCATCTTGCCCCACAGCACGCCGATGCCCATGGGGCCCATGGCCTTGTGCGCGCTAAAGGCAAAGAAGTCGGCTCCCAGATCGGCCACATCGACCGGCATGTGCGGCAGCGACTGCGCGCCGTCGACGACCAGATAGCCGCCGTACTTGTGCACGAGCTTGCCGAGATTCTTGACCGGGTTCTCGACGCCCAGCACGTTAGAGATCTGACCCACGGCCAAGATCTTGGTCTTGGGGCCCACCTTGGATAGAACCTCCTCGGTCGTGAGCTGACCGGTCTTGGTGGGGTAGAGGTAGACGAGCTTGGCGCCGGTCTCGCGGCAGACCTGCTGCCACGGAATCAGGTTGGAGTGGTGCTCCATGATGGTGATGACGACCTCGTCGCCGGGCTCCAGCACCGTGGGCGCAAAGCTCTTGGCGACCAGGTTGAGCGACTCGCTCGTGTTGCGGGTGAAGACGATCTCATTAGCCTGGGAGGCGCCGATGAGGTCGGCGATCTGCTGGCGCACCTTCGCGATGGCCTCGGTGGCCTCGACGGACAGCGAGTACAGGCCGCGCAGGGGGTTGGCGTTCATACGCTGGTAGAAGTCACGCTCGGCGTCGAGCACGCAGGCGGGGCGCTGCGCGGTGGCGGCGCTATCGAGGAAGGCGATCTCGGGGTGCTGCTGGAACAGCGGGAACTGCGCCTTGTAGGGATTGGTCTCGATGTCGACGGTAGGCCAGCCGCGCGAGGCCTCATCGCTGGCGTCGAATTCCATGGGCTCGGGGGCAGTACAGGTATCGCATTTAACGTGCTCGGTGTCGATCATGCGAGCTCCTCTTCAAAGTTATCGATCAGGTTGTTGCCCAGGCGGACGACGGCGGCGCGGGTGCGCTCGTCGGTCGCGGAAAGTGCGGCGTCCTCCAGCTTGGCACGGATGAACAGGTCCTCGGCGGCATTTTGGTCAAGGCCGCGGCAGGCGAGGTAGAACAGCTGCTCGTCGCGGACGTGGCCGATGGTGGCGCCGTGGTTGCCGGCGACGTCGTCCTCGTCGCAGAGGATGACGGGAACGGTCTTGTTGTCGACGCCCTTGTTGGCCAAGAGCACCGTCTCGCGCTCGGTGCCGACGGCACCCTTGCAGCCGTGCACGAGGTCGATGGTGCCGCGGTAGACCTTCTTGGACGTGCCGGTCAGCACGCCGTTGGCATCGATCTCGCACTCGGTCTTGCGGCCGCGGTGGCGCAGCTCGTAGTTAAAGTCGCGCACTTGTTCGCGAGCACCCAGGTAATCGGTGTCAATCGTCACCTTGGCGGTATCGCCCAGCAGGTCGCCGGCAAGGCCGGTGGCGCTGGCACCGGCACCCAGTACGGTGTGCTGCACGTTGACGCGCGCGCCCTCGTCCAGGAACAGGCCGGTGTCGTCGAGCGCGATCCAGCTGTCGTCGAGCGTCTGCGTGCAGGTCACGTTGACGGTTGCGTACTCGTGAGCACACACCCGCAGCACGGAGCCCACGACGCCTTCGCCGGCAACGGGGGAGTCCAGAGCGATCTGCAGGTCGAGCGTTGCCTGCGGACGGACAACGACATCGATGGCGGCGATGGCAGCGGCGGCGTCGACGCCACTCACGCGCACGGTAACCGTGGCACGGCCGTATGCGGGCACATCGATAACGATGCGCTTAGTGGCGTGGTCGGCCAGATAGGTGTAGGCGGCCTCGCCCATGCCGGTCTCGAAGGCCTCGGCGGGGGAGAGCTCCTCCTCGAGCTTGATAGCGCCGGCCTGGTAGACAGAGGTGGCAGGCACGTCGAGCTCGGTCTCGGGCGTGATGCGGGCGCGGTCGGCGGCGTCGCCGGGGGCAGAGGCGCGGCGCTCGGGGAAGCGCTCGGCCATGGCCTCCATGGCGGCGTCGAAGGCGTCGGCCGCGCCATGGATCTGCTCGTCCAGGCCTTCGACCTCAACGGCCTCGGCGGGAGCGGCGGCAAGTTCGTCCGAAAGCTCGAGCTTGGTCTGGTTCATCTTGAGCCAGCCCCATGTGGCGGCCGGCATCGCGTTGACGCCCCCGATCTCCTGCAGCACGCCGTCTCGGGGCTCCGACCCTCCTCGCGTACCTTTAGTACGCGTCGTCGGGCTCGTCGCTCCCGATACGTCGCACTGCAGAAGCTCGGATGACGTAAATGCGTTCGGCGTGTTCGTGGTCTGTTTCATTATCCGATCGCTCCTTCCATCTCGAGCTTGATCAGGTTGTTCATCTCGACGGCGTACTCAAGCGGCAGCTCCTTGGAGACCGGGTTGGCAAAGCCGTTGACGATCATGGTGCGGGCCTCTTCCTCCGAGATGCCGCGGCTCATCAGGTAGAACACCTTGTCGTCGCCGATGCGGCCGATGGTGGCCTCGTGGCCGATGTCGACGTTCTTGGCGCGGATGTCCATGGCGGGGATGGTGTCGGAGCGGCTTTGGTCGTCGAGCATGAGCGACTGGCAGCTCACGGTTGCCTTGGAACCCTCGGCCTTAGGCGTGGCCACGATGGAGCTGCGGAAGGTCTGGATGCCGCCGCTCTTGGAGATGCCCTTGGTCTCGACGGTCGCCGAGGTCTCGGGCGCGTTGAGTACGACTTTGCAGCCGGTATCGAGGTTCTGGCCGGCGCCGGCAAAGGTGATGCCGGTAAAGCTCGAGCGGGCGCGGCGGCCGTTGAGCACGCTCATGGGGTAGAGGTAGCCCACATGGCTGCCGAAGGAGCCGCTGATCCACTCGATGTCGCCGTCCTCGTCCACGCGCGCACGCTTGGTGTTGAGGTTGTACATGTTCTTGGACCAGTTCTCGATGGTCGAATAGCGCAGGTGCGCACGCTTGCCCACAAAGAGCTCCACAGCGCCGGCGTGGAGGTTGGCCACGTTGTACTTGGGCGCGGAGCAACCCTCGATAAAGTGCAGGTCGGCGTCGTCCTCGACGATGATGAGCGTGTGCTCAAACTGGCCGGCGCCCTTGGCGTTGAGGCGGAAGTAGCTCTGCAGCGGAAAATCGAGCTTGGTGCCCTTGGGCACGTAGACAAACGAGCCGCCCGACCACACGGCGCCGTGCAGGGCCGCAAACTTGTGGTCGGTGGGCGGGATGAGCGTCATAAACTTCTCGTGGATGAGCGGCTCCCACCGCGGGTCGTGCAGGGCCTCCTCGATACCGGAGTAGACGATGCCCATCTTGGACGCGGTGTCCTGCATGTTGTGGTAGACGAGCTCGGAGTCGTACTGCGCGCCGACGCCCGCCAGGTAGCTGCGCTCGGCCTCGGGGATGCCCAGGCGCTCAAAGGTGTTCTTGATGTCGTCGGGCACCGACTCCCAGTCGTGCTTTTGGTCGGTGTTGGGTTTGACGTAGGTGACGATGTTGTCCATGTCCAGGCCCTCGATGGAGGGGCCCCACGTTGGGTCGGGAAAACGGTTGAAAATCTCGAGGGATTTTAAGCGCAGGTCGAGCATCCACTGCGGCTCGTCCTTCTTGGCGCTGATCTCGCGCACGATGTCGGGCGTGATGCCGGCGTCGAGGCGCTCGAATCCCTCCTCGCCATAGGTGAAGTCGTAGAGGCTGCGGTCGATGTCCGCGACCTCGGTGCGGTTCTTGGTCATTGCGTCGCCCCTTTACGCCTGCTGCTCGGCAGCGACGGCCTCGGCCTGGGAGCGCTGCTCGGCGGCCTCGCGCTCGAAGGTCTCAAAGCCGTTCTTGTCGATCCAGGGGATCAGCGAGGCGTCGTCCTCGCGCACGATGTGGCCCTTGACCATAACGTGGACGCGGTCGACATCCAGGTGCTCCAGGATGCGCGTGTTGTGCGTGATGATGAGCATGGAACCGTTGCAGCTCTTGCGGTAGGCGTCCATGCCGTGGCTGACGGTGGACAGGGCGTCGACGTCCAGGCCGGAGTCGGTCTCGTCCAGGATGGCGAGTTTGGGCTGCAGCAGCAGAAGCTGGAGCATCTCGACCTTCTTTTTCTCGCCGCCCGAGAAGCCTACGCCCAGCTCGCGGTTGAGGTAAGCGGTATCCATGTTGAGCTCGGCCGCGAGCTCCTTGACGCGACGGCGGAATTCCTTGCCCTTCATCTCCAGGCCGGGGCGGCCGGCGATGCTGGCGCGCAAAAAGCTCGACAGCGGCACGCCCGGGATCTCGACCGGAGCCTGGAAGCTCAGGAACAGGCCGGCGCGCGAACGCTTGTCGGTGGTGAGCTCGGTGATGTCCTGGCCGTCAAAGACGATGCGCCCGTTCTGCACGGTATAGACGGGATCGCCCATGACCAGGTGGCCGAGGGTGGACTTGCCGGCGCCGTTGGGTCCCATCAGCACATGGGTCTCGCCGGCGGCGACGTTGAGGTTGACGTTGTGGAGGATGGTCTTCTCGTCCACGGAGGCGGTCAGACCTTCGATGGAAAGCAGCGGATTTGCGCTCATGCTGTTCCTCTCTGTATATGGTGTACTCATAGGTGTACTAAACCCTAGGAATCTTCTCGGAATAAAGTTACTATGGGTTCGGCGTTAGTCAAGGGAAAACCCGACTAATCCACTCGACTTTTCAGATGTGGGACATAATAGTCGGGATCGTCTGCCCCACACGCTTGGCATCTGGGGCAAACTCTGCTGATGATTTTGTCTCAAGCGCACCGGGAGGGTAGGTATGCTCATTTCTTCTAAGGGCCGCTATGCCCTCCGTTTGATGATTTATATCGCGGCGCTCGGTGACGCCGAGGGCAAAATCGCCCTGCGCGAGATTGCCGACCGCGAGCATATTTCGCAAAAGTATTTGGAGCAGCTGGTCCGTCCGCTTATGAAGGCGGGCCTGCTCAAGAGTGTGCGCGGCAAGGGCGGCGGCTACATGATGGCCGTGGACCCGGCCGAGGTGCGAGCCGGCGATATATTGCGTGCTGTCGAGGGCAGCACGGCGCCCGTCGCATGCGATGGCATCGATAACAACTGCACTCGCAGCGATCTGTGCTCTACTGTGAAGTTCTGGCGCGGTCTGGACGACGTGATTGAAAAGTACGTCGACGGCGTGACATTGGCCGACTTGGCGGCCGTGCCCGAGATTAACTTCGATATCAAGCTGTAACTCGAGCACAATTCCTTAAGATTTCGCGGAGGGCGTTATCGTTTGTCGAGTTGTTGTTGTACGACATCGGTCTTGCTGCGATACTTAAATCTATCTTTGCAAACTGCACTTTAACTACACCAATGCAAGGAGGATCTTATGCAGCCCAAGCATTCTGCGATTGTTGCCGGATTGACGCTGGCTCTTTCGTTTGGCGCCGTTGCCGCGCCCGCGCCCGCTGCTGCGGATGAGCCCACGCCGGGCGTTGCCTCGGATGCCACCGATATCGATAAGGGCCTTTATACCCAGCAGTCTTTCTCGGGCGTGCTGAGGTCGGTTCAAGGCGTCTCGTTTGTCAATGTGACCAGCGAGATGAAGTACTTTACCAAGTATGAGAGCCACGGCAACTATAACCAGGGCTTTTCGTACGGCGATGGTTACAACGCTCTCGGTTACTACCAGTTCGATCGACGCTGGTCGCTCATCCCGTTTATGAAGCAGGTCTATAACTACAATCCTGCCAAGTACGGCATGCTTAAGTCTGCAATTGACCGCGGGAGCGATATCTCCAACGCAAGCAACCCCATGTATTCGAACGGTCAGCTGACGGAGCTGGGCCGCATTGCACAGGAGGCCTTCCAGGGCGCCTATAACGCCGATCCGGCTGAGTTTTCGGCGCTGCAAGATTCATATGCATACAACTCCTATTACGCGGTGACCGAGGCCTGGCTCAAGAGCGCGCTTGGTATTGATATCTCTGGCCGCGCCGATTGCGTCAAGGGTATGGTGTGGAGCATCACCAACATGTGCGGCACCTATGGCTGCCAGGACTTTTTCCGCTGGGCAAATCTTACAAACGATATGACCGACCGTGAATTTGTGACGGCGCTTTCCAGCAGCGTGGTCAATAACGTTGCCCGTAAGTACTCGAGCCAGCCGCAATATCACGAGGGCTGGAAGAACCGTTACAAGAACGAGCTTAAGGATTGCCTGGTCTATATTACCGAGGACGAGGCCGCGGCGACGCCGCCGGTCGAGCCTGAGCCCGAGCCTGAGCCCGAGCCCGTGACTCCGGCGCCCAGCCAGGCGCCCGCCGCTCCCGTTGCTCCCTCTGGGTCTAGTGCCGATACCAATGGTGCTGACGAGGATACCGTCGATACTCCTTCGAACGATGCCGGAGCAAGCGATGGAAATGGCGATGTCGGTTCGGCCGGCAGCGCGGGGTCTGCCACGCCTTCGAATTCCGCAGATGCTGCGGCAGGGTCTGGTTCTCCCGCCGGCGGATCGACTGCCGGCTCGAGCGACTCGTCGACGAATGACAAACCCTCTGCGAGCGAACAGCTTGGCTCCATGTTTGGCTTCTCGCTGATGTCTGGCATCAACAGCGGCTCGTCTTCCAAGAAGGATGGCTCCGACCAGGGCGCTACGGAAAAGACCGAAGAAGCTAAAGGCGATTCGAAGGACGAGGGTTCTAAGGGGTCTGATTCCGACAAGGGCACGGAATCAGACGGTGCGGAATCGAAGGATCCCCGCCTTGGTAAGGATGGCAAGCACGCGGACGACAATGGGTCCAAGGGCCTGGCTGATGATGGCGCCGACCAGAACCAGGGTAAGACCAAGGTCGTGACTGCCTCAGCCACGACGACTGAGTCCTCTAAGGGCAGCATGCCCAAGACGGGTGACTTGATTTTGATGGCGAGCCTTGCCAGCGCGAGCTTGGCCACATTGGGCGCTACGTCTATTGTGAGCGGTAAGCATAAACTTGATCAGCAAAACAAAGACGATGCGGAGAAAGACGCCCAAAAGTAGGCTCTCAGCGAGCGTTTTGCCTTAGCGATTCGAATAGGGGCCCGATGCGATAGCACCGGACCCCTATTTGTTGCGAATCGTTTTGTTATGCCCCCCCTTATGGAGCCATTTCTACCGTTACCCGAATCATTTGTTGAACAATAAAATTGTTATCAAGATGGTCGCTAAAATGGCATCGTTGTTCTAAAAGGGGAGATAAAACGGTGTCTGAACAGGCAATGTATAATATTGATAACACCTTTGGCGTGAAGTTGCTCAATCCCGGCGGAAATGCTGTTCTGCCGATTGATATTCATGATTTTGCCGACGCCGCCGATCATTGTGTTTTAGTTGATAAGACCATGTTTATTGCTGATATCTTAGATTGCGAATCGACTGTGGCGCTCTGTTGTCGGCCTTATGGTTTTGGCAAGAGTATGAACCTCTCCATGCTCAAATGTTATCTGGAGCGTCCTGTGCCCGGCTCGTCGAGCATGAATCTGTTCATCGGTAGCAAAATATGGGACGCAGAAGATGGCATCTATCGTGATGAGTATGCACGCTATCCGGTCATTGCTTTGGATTTTTCTGCTTCCTCCTATCGAGGCGCCGATGCCGAGGCCGCCATGCGCGATGCCGTCGCTCGTGAGTGCGCTCGTCTGTTGCCGCTGCTGGAAGTTCCCGATTTAGCGCGCGGCGACGTGCGCCATATCGAGCGCGTAGCGCGCGGTGTTGCCGGTTCTGATGAAATCGATTCGGCTCTTGGCTTGTTAATCGAGCTCCTCCGTATGGCATGTGATGAACAGGTTGTGCTGCTGGTTGATGGGTATGACGCGGCGTTTTCGAATCATATGCAGGTGCAGGCCGCCTATGGCTCGTGCTTTATCGAGTTGCTTGACCGCCTGCTCTTTGACGGCATTGTCGCCTCGACCGATTCTTTGCGGCTGGTTTGCTTGATGGGGGAGCGACCCGGCCCCGCATGGGCGGCACTTGCGCATCGCAACTGCCCGTATTGTTTGGCTTCGCCCTTGTCGAGCTGGTGCGATCGCCGCTTTGGTTTTTCGGATGCCGAAAACAGGGCGCTGCTAGATTACACTGGCCAGAGCGACAGACTGGCTTGCGCACGCGAATGGTTCGAAGGCTACCGGTTTGGCGGGTTCTATTGTTCGAACCCGGCTCGTGTGGTTGAGTTCTTGGCTCGGGGCTGCCTGCCGCCAACCCGCTTTGATGTATGTTGCTATGCCGATTGTCTGAACGAGACTGTGGGCGCCTGGGATTTAAGATGGCTTGCGGCAATGTTTGATTTGCTTAATCCGTATGGCTGTGTTGAGGCGCCACTGTGCTTGGACGCCGTGAAGCCTGATGCCGGGACAGCGGAAGGTATTTGGACCGATTTGTATTTGAGTGGACTCCTGACGACAGATGCGACTGATCGCCAGGCGGACGGCAGTCTGCCCCGCGCCCTGCGCCTTCCCAATAACGAGCTCCGGTATGCGATGCGTCATGTGATTATCGAATGGTTCGAGTGCGCTGCCGAGAGTGCCGAGACTATCGACGATTTCCAAGAGGGTCTTTGCCGCGGAGACGAGCGTGCAGTTAGGCGAGCTTTGGACGCAATTATTGATGACTTGGGCGTTGATGGAGACGAGTCGGATTTGCCGCTGGCTTTTCGTTTGGCACTGCAGGGTCTTTGTTTTGGGTTGCCTGGGTATGCCGACCCCGTTACAAAACGAGCGCACGGTTCGGAGTTTGGGGGTTTCCAGGTGTTTCCGGCCGCCAATACCTTTGATGCGGCGGATACACTTGGCATGTTGGATAGCCGCCCGCTGATCTCGGTCAGCATGCTGTACGACCCCGATGTCGATGCGTTGGGCCTAGAGCTTCTGTCAGTACAGGCATTGCTCGATATCGAACGGAGTGGTCTCGACGACATTCGCGTGCCACGTCCTGCTGTGGGCCGCATGCGCTGGGGGTTTGGCTTTGATGGACAACGAGTTGCCGTCGCATGTCAGAGGTTATAGGAGGGCCGGCTTTACTCGGTTTCCTTCATGGGCGGCATGGGCGTCCAGTTGGGGTCGCGTATGATCTTGCGGGCATCCTTCATGCCACGGCGCAGCGCCGGAATGCCGGTCTTAAAGCACTTGTCGACGGCGGCAAGGCGGATAAACTCCTTGCAGAAGGTCGCCACATTGCCCAAACGGAACAAAATGGGGTGGTAATCACCGTAGATCTGCATGTAGCGGGCCAAGTAGCCGCGGTTACGCATGATGTAGTAGCGATTGGTGTCACTGGTGGAATTGAGCTGACGCTTACCGGCGATATCCCAGTTGGAGACGGCGCGGGCGCGCTTGAGCACCACATCGGCGACTACGACGGCAGGGAAGTGTTGGCTGGCGACATAGCCATAGCAGGCATCGTCGCCGTAGATAAAGAAACGAGCGTCGGGCAGGCCGATCTTGTCGACAACGCGGCGTGAGAACAGGCCACCCTCAAAGCACAGCTGGTTCATGGCGCGATAGCCCTCGGGGCCCAGGTCCCACTTAGCGATGGGGTTGGGGATACCAAGCGAAAGGATGAGCTGGTACTGCCAAAAGAAGGCGCCGCCGTCAAAGTCCAGGCGCGAACCCTGGATGACGTCGTAGCGGTCGGTCCACTTGGCCAGGCGCTCGATGCCCTCCGGGATGACGAGCACGTCGTCGTCCATCACCCAAAACCACTGGGCGCCCAGGTCATAGGCGCACTTGGTGCCGGCGGAGAAGCCGCCCGCACCGCCGCCGTTTTCGAGCTGCGGGGCGTAGATGACGCGGTCGGTGCCGCCCTGCGCGTCGGGCTGATCGGCGTCGATGCCCCACAGGTTGGCGAGGCGCTCGTTGAATGCGGCACACATGGCTTCGGTCTCGTGCGAATTCTCGTTGTCGACGATCACGATACGCCACGGCGCGGCCGTGAGCTCGGTCATGGAGTCGAACAGGTTGGCCAGAAGTTCCTGGCGCTTGTACGTGACGACGACGATGGCGAGCTTGTCGATGGGAGCGGGGAGGGTAGAAGTCATGAACGAGAATATCCTTTCGCGTGGGCAGCATATCGGCCCTGCGGAATAAACAACGTGTCCCATGGGACACGACTATTGTAAGCGTAGGCGGGCGCCCGCGGGTAATGTTCCGCTAATCACCAAGAACGTTTGCTACAAGCCTGGTTGACGTGTGGTGAGATTTCAAGCGCGCATTGTGGTATTACGTAGGTGCCGATTCCTGTGGACGCGATCTTTCTGTTTGGATGCCCTGTGAATAAAACTCGTTTAGCTTCCTTTGCCGATAGCCTTCCCGTCAAGGTCATGTTGCTGTTTTTGGTTTTTCAGGTCGCATTTGTCCTGAGCAATACCGCGGCGAATTGCCTGCCGAGGCCCGTTGTCGAGTCACATGCGCAGGGTTCGGAGTCCTCTGCCCTGTTGTCTGACATGTATATCTACGACCACCGTGTTGCAGCTGGTCCTGTTTGCTTTGATAACAATCGCTTTATCATTGAAGTCGCACAGCAAAAGGACCAAGGTTCTCCGTTTAAGACGATGACTGTTGCCGAGATTGATGACGTTACGAAAGCCGGTGGGATTACGCATCAGCAGTACTACCGGTATTGGCATGGATGGCAGCTACTTACGAATGTCTGCCTGTTTATTGGTGGTATCGACGTTGTCGTGGTGCCTGCGGCCGCTCTGGCGATTGCCGGCTCCGCTTGCGCTTACGTTGCCTTGCGGAAGCGATTTTCAAAGCCATTGACGTTGGGGTTCCTTACAATCCTGCTGTTCTCGACCAATCTGTTTTTCAATTTTATCGGTGATCTGCTGCTGTGCATCTCGTTCTTTGTGGCGCTCATCATGATGTCTTGCATGAGCCTTCGTTTGGGATCGGCTCCGAACACACGGGCTTTTACAAGCCGCCTTGCCCTTTGGTCGATTGCGACGGGTGCTGCGTTTTCGTTTCTTGACTTTTTAACGATCCCTGCCGCAGTTGTCGCCCTGCATTGCTTTTTCGCCTTCATTGCGCTCCCCAAGGGTGAGCGCCCTAAGCGTTGCGTCGTCACGATGCTGCAGGCGCTCTTTGGGTTTGGGCTTACGTTTGTGTTTACCTGGGCGATGAAATGGGTTGTCGCGGCATTTGTGCTGGGCTGGGACGAGGTCTTTTCGAACGTTCTGGGCGAGATGGGCCTTTGGTCTGCGCATGGGACTTCGTCACTGTTGCCCCAGGCTGACTGGCCTCAGATTTTGAAGGCGTTTTATTACATGAGCCCGCAGCTGTTTGCCATTTGCTCAACAGCTGGTTATGCGATGATCTCGAACGTCGTTTGTCTTGTTTCGTTTGCTGCCGTATTAGCGATTTGGGTTGCCGTGCTCGTTTGCTCGATACGGGGCGGCGCGCAAGGCGGTCGTCGTCGAAAGGTGTTGATCCAGTCGCTGCTCATGGCGCTGCCTCTGGTTGTTGTTCTGGGTTATTTCGTTGTTATGCATGACCATGCGATCGTTCATATTCCGGTATTTGGCTGCAAGAATTGGGCGATTGTCTTTGCGATTTTATTTGTTTCAGGTGTAAGCGCGCTTCGTGGTCTGAGGAGTCAGAAGGTCGCTTAGCCGTTCATGTGGGCCTTGATGGCCTCGACTACGGCCCTGCGTACGATATCCACGAGTAGTAGGGCAAGCGCGAGGCAAAGGCTCATAAGGATTCCGAGCAGAATGGCGACGGCTGGACGGGGCTCTCCCGTTTGGATGCCTGTCGCCATGGTGTAGATTGCCTTGTCAAAGATGGGGCGCCAGACATTGCAGGTAAACGATTGTACGGCGTAGAAAGCGAGTGTTCCTGCGGCGAGAGACACGATTGTCTTATCTGCGGCTGAGGTTTCGTGGCGCGGCTGATGGAGCGCTGCGGCGGCAACGGATGCGGCGGCCAAGATAAAGGATATGACGGAAGTGGACTTGAAGGAGAGCTTCCAGAGCGCGTCGTACTGGCTATTTGCCGATAGCAGAAGCTCGAGCGCGATGGTGGCGGCAACGAGTCCGATGAGTACGATCTTGGATTTTTGAGCGCCGGATGCGTTGCCGTGGCATTCGAGGACAAAGCGCATTTCTCCAGCTGCAATAAACGCGACCAGGTAGGTAACGGCGCTCATGAGTTTGCGCCACAAAATGATACCGGCCGCTTCGTTTGCCGTCGCCGCGATGTAGCAGTTGATTCCAAATGTTGCGAGCACAAGAAGCGCTACGACAAACGGGGCTCTTTTGCTGCCGATTCGCTGTCGTATCAGCGCAATCACTGGGACAAGCAATACGGAGACGGCGTAGACCCAGATAAACTCGATGCCCAACGTGAGCCAGCCAATCTCATGCAGCGAGATTTCTGGTAGGGGATAGACGTACATCGAAACAAACAGGCAGGTGGCGCAATAAAAGAGCGTGGGCAAGACGATCTTTTTGAGGCGATCAAGCGATTTAAGCGTGAGACCCTGCGCGGATGAACCGTTTTGGAGGGCGCGTACCGCCGAGGGAATAAGGAAGTATCCCGAGATCATAAAGAAGACCTCGTTGGCCCAGCAGCCCAGCAGGTTGATAAAGCCGAGCGCGCCGGAGTAAGGGAAGACAGCGAGCGGCGCGTATTCCGGTAGGCTGGTGCAGACGGCTTGAAAGGTCCACTGAAACGTGTGGAATATGGCAATCCCAGCGACCGCTACCAAGCGCAGCGCTTCGATGGAGGTATTTCTGCTTGCTTTGCTGCCCATCAGACTATTTTCCAGCGCGTGCGTTATATGAGCCAAAGTGCGATGTAATCATTTTTAGAGTCTGCTTGGGACCTTTGTTCCATACGTTATACAAGCCCTCACCCACGAGGTCCTTGGCGTATGCACAGTAGCTGATTTTAGGATTGGCGATGCCCATATACTCGGCATAGAGCTTTTTGGCCGCGGGAGTAACGCGGGGGTTGGCAAATACAAGTTCTTGCGGCATGCGTTCGAACATCCTGTGGATGGCCTGCTCGATTTCGGGGTGGCCTTCAATTCCGGTGTGCTCAATCATGATGCCCATATAGGTGAAACCGCGTGTGATTTGCGGTGTCCAAACGGCGGAGTCGGTGACGTTGAGCCTCTCAAGAATATCGACCATGTCGTTCCAGCGATTAAACGGCATCAAGGGGTCACGCTTGGCCAGAGCGGCCGCCTTTTCGGGTGTTTCCTCGCGGTAGCAATAATACGGCTTGGGCCAGTAAGCGATGGCCCTTGCCTGACAGAGCGTTTCGACAAGGAATGGATTATCGGCCCAGCCCGCACCGGGGATTTCCTTAAACCAGATATTGTTTTGCAACAGGAAGTCGCGACGATAGATTGCCGACCAAATGGACGGATGATGGGCCAGCAGGTGTGGAGCGTCGTGAATGGTGAACGGTTGCCGAGGCGGTTTAATGCGACCGCGATATGCGCAATGTAGCTTGACCTCTTGGGGGGTATCGGGGTTGCGAATGATCCAATACGGGGTCTCGATAATATCGAGCTTGTTCGGATCGCCAAATTCGCGCTTGGCAAAGGCAAGAATGTCGGAGTACATTCCGGGCTCGATCCAGTCATCGGGTTCGAGGATGGCAATCCAGTCGCCCTTTGCCTCGCGAATGCCCAGATTGCAGGTTGCGCCGTAACCCTGGTTTGCCTTATCGATCACTCGAACGCGCGAGTCGCGCGCAGCGAAATCTTGCATAATGGCGAGCGAGTTGTCGGTGGATCCGTCGTTGATGGCGAGGATTTCCAGCTCGATATTCTTTTCGTTTAATAGGCTGCCTATAGCCTGAGAAAGATACGGCTCGGCATTGTAAGTAGGCACGATTACGGTCAGCATTCAAACACTTTCTCTAGGCGATTTGGAAGAATTATACCTAATTGCGTTTGCAACGGTTTTAGTTGCGTTTGGGTGAAGGCAACGGTAAGGGTTGCTTATTTAGCAGGTGACCAAACGAGCCGGGACTATCCGTTCGTGCCATCTTGATTCAACAGAATTCCTTTCTATGACAATTGTTCAAAAGAAGAGATAGTTGATGGATAATATCGCAACATGGATATTCATTTTGACTGGGGATTCAATATGAAAAAGGTTTTACGTGTTGCAACTTCTTTTTCTTTGGCTGCTCTTCTGACATTTTCGTCATTGATGAGTCCTGTACTTGCTGCTTTCGGGTTGAACGAGGCACAGCCCACTGAAGCTATGACGAATGTGGCTTCTGCAGGCGATGACGGAGTGGCTGCACTCGGTGACGATGTTGAAGGCAGCGAGGCTACCGTCGACCAATCACCGGTTGAAGGGGATGTTGAGGCTATCGACTCGTTGATCCAAGGCGCAACTGAAAGCGATGTCAAGACCGATCAACAGGTCGATTCGGTCGAGTCGACCTTCCAATACGTTTACCTGGCCTACCCAAGCCTTCCCTCTGGAGCTGATCAGGTCATTGCTTTTGCAACCCCTAATGACGGCGAAGTTCTTTCCTCTGCTACGCTTGGCTATGCGAGTGCCAACGGCGTAAAGGGCTCTGTCGACGCGTCTTCTATGGCTGATAATTCTGCCGCCTTTACCTTTGGCGCAAAACTCGAAGCTAATACTTATTTCCTCACATCGATTTCGTATTATCTAGAGGGAGATGGGACTGAGCATAAAATCGATCTCTCTGATCGAGATTATTCATTCACCGTCGCAGATAGCTCTATGAACTCTGAGGGCACATCTGTTTATTATGCAGATGGGGACGGAAATGCTGTTGAGGCACAGTCTATTCAGCAGGCGTTGGAGTGCGCCGATTCTCCGGATGGTGTTTCTACTTATGCCGCTCGCTCTGCTCGCAACGTTAGCGTAATTGCTCTCGATGCTGGTCACGGTGGATCTGACCCCGGTGCACAGGGCAATGGCAAAAGCGAGGCCGATCTTACCTGGAAGATAGTGACGGCATGCAAGAATAAGCTTGAGGCATATGGCTTTAAGGTCGTTCTTGCTCGTGAACAATACGGCAATTATTCCGGTAATGATTTTCTGTATCGCGTCCAGCGCTGCATTGATCAGGGCGCGCAAGCATTCGTGAGCTTTCATATCAATTCCGGTCCTTCCGCCGCTCATGGCGCTGAGGTTTACGCTCCCACCGCAAATGGATCAGACTATACGCAGGTTTCTGTTGAGCTTGCCAATAAGGTTATGAATAACCTTGCTGCTATGGGTCTTACGTACCGCCGCGTTGTACAGATGCAAGTGGGAGATGAGTTTGCGGTAATCCGATGCGCCCGCGAACAGGGGATCCCTGGCATTTTAATTGAGCATGGCTTTATTTCGAATTCCGGCGATGTCGCTAATTACTTTTCCGATGACGGCTGTCGTCGTCTTGGCGAGGCTGATGCCGCTGCTATTATTGCGCAGTTTCCGCACCCTTATTCCATTGATGGAATTACATTCTCTGAAGAATTAGGGCGTGCTGGATCTTCCATTAAGATTGGCGTGAATGTTACCGGTAAGACCGATGGTCTTAAGTACAAATTTGTTTGGCATAAAGTTGGAGCCGATTGGAACAGCTCAAATTGGGGTGTAATTGGTCAAGATTTGACCAGCCCGTCTGTTACTTGGACTTTGCCGCAAGCGGGTGAATACGAAATTTATGCCGATGTTGTCGACTCCAATGGTTATATATCGAGCACTTCTAAATATAAAGTAGTCAATTGGTCCGTCGACGGCCTCGACGTCTCCGGCGAGGCGCGCTCCGGCAAGCCGCTCAGGCTCCAGGCCAGGGTCTCCGGCGACACCGACGGCCTCAAGTACAAGTTCGTCTGGGAGAAGGGCGGCTGGGCCAAGTGGGGCACCGTCGGCGGCCCCAGCTCCTCCGCCTCCTGCGAGTGGACCCCCTCCGAGCCCGGAGAGTACACCCTCTACCTCGACGTGATCGACGGCGGGCAGGCCAAGCACCTCACCCGCAAGGTGACGGTCGAGGACCGCTTCAGCGTCGACGGCCTCGACGTCTCCGGCGAGGCGCGCTCCGGCAAGCCGCTCAGGCTCCAGGCCAGGGTCTCCGGCGACACCGACGGCCTCAAG